>NZ_JBFRDD010000005.1:0-197520 GCF_052113425.1 Cupriavidus sp. YAF13 | reverse complement strand
CCACCCCTTCCCATCCCGAACAGGACCGTGAAACGACTCCACGCCGATGATAGTGCGGATACCCGTGTGAAAGTAGGTAATCGCCAGGCTCTCCCTTGAAACCCCCCAGTACGAAAGTACTGGGGGGTTTTGCTTTTGTGCGATCGAAATAGCGATCGATTCAGCACGGCTTCAGAACGGCTTCTTCACCGCCCCATCGCCCCGGCCGACAAATAGCTTCATCGTCAGGCGTTGCGCCAGATTGCCGTAGGGCGGATAGAACAGCCCGATGGGAAAGAACCGGTGCCGTTTGAACACGGTGCGCGCATGCGACAGTTCGCGAAACCCTTCTTCGCCGTGATAGGTGCCCATGCCTGAGTTACCCACGCCGCCAAAGGGTGCGTCGTGGTTGACCACGTGCCAGGCCCAGTCGTTGATGGTAACGCCGCCGGAATGCGTGCGCGCAAGCAGGTTCTTGCGCTCGGCGGCATCGTGGCTGAAGCAGTACAGGGCGAGCGGACGCGAGCGTTGCTGCACCATGGCGATGGCCTGCTCATGCGTGTCGTACGGCAGCACTGGCAGGATGGGGCCAAAGATCTCCTCGCGCATCAGCAGCATATCGGGCGTGCAGTTCGTCACGACGTGCAATGGCAAGCGGCGGCCGGGGCAGACCTCGCCGCAGGCCACCACCGTCGCACCCTTGGCGCGCGCGTCGTCCAGCATCGCCTGGATGCGCGCAGCGTGGCGATCGGTGGCCAGCGCCGTGTAATCGGGATTGTGCCCGGTCCGCTCGCCGAATAATTCGCCGAAGCTCTCGATCACCGCGTGGACGAATTCGTCCACGCGTTCGCGCGGCACCAGCGCGTAGTCGGGCGCCACGCAAACCTGCCCGCAGTTGATGCCCTTGCCGTGCGCGATGCGCCGGGCGGCCTCGCCAACGGGATAGTCGCGCAGCACGATGGCGGGCGACTTACCGCCAAGCTCGAGAGTGACCGGCGTGAGGTTGCGCGCCGCCTGGCCCATGACGATACGGCCTACCGCTGGCGAGCCGGTGAAAACGAGATGGTTGAAGGGCAGGTCGCTAAAGACGCCAGGGTCTTGCAATTCCCCGCCGATCAATGCAACGTGGTCTTCGGCGAAGATCTCGCCAAGCATGGCCTTGAGCGTGGCGTTGGTGGCTGGCGTTGTCTCCGGCATCTTGATCATGACGCGGTTGCCAGCGGCCAGCGCGGCCACTAGCGGACCCAGTGACAGATAGACCGGGAAATTCCAGGTCGCGATGACACCAACGATGCCCTTGGGCTGGTAGGTGACGCGCAGGCTGTTGCTGGCGAACAGCAGTTCGGGCCAGCGACGGCTCGCCCGCATCCAGCGGCGCACATGCGAGATGGCATGACGGATCTCCAGCGTGGTCGGCAGCACTTCCAGCATCTTGGTCTCTGCCAAAGAGCGCCCGCCGAAATCCCGGGAAATCGCTTCGGCAAGCACGTCCTGGTAACGCAGCAGTTGCTGCTTGAGAGCGCGCAAGTGTTCACGCCGCTGCCCGGCATCGGGCAAGGTGTGGCGCAGGAAGGCTTGCTGTTGCGCGGCGAACATGGCCTGAACGCGGGCGCTCAGGATGTCTTGCCTGGCCAGCTCCTCTGTCATAGCGCGAACATTCATGTGGACCTCTGCTGTTTATCGACCTGCGGTGCTGCATCGGAATGGGTTTCGGTCTCCGCATAAGCCCGTCCACCGAAGCGCAGCGCGGAGTGTGCGCGGCGCGACTGGAACAGCGGGTAGAACATCTGAGTGAACCAGCGCTCCTGCCCGAACAGCACGTCGTCCTGCAAGCCAATCTTGGCGGGATACCTGCGCGTGATGTGCGCCGAGCCAAACAGGATGTCCCAGAAGAACAGCAGATTGCCGAAATTGCCCTTGTAGTGGCCGATGCCGTCCTCATTCGTCATTGCATGGTGCGCCCAGTGGGTGGCGGGCGTGGAGATCGTGCGTTCCAGTATCCACATCAGCGGACGCAGTGCACGGATCCGGTACAAGGGCTCGTCCCACCGCCATGCGCTGTGCGCGCCAAGGATGACAGTCAGCTTGATGACCAGGTACGCACCGTAGACTTTAGCGAAACCCAGATACAGCAGCACACCTGCAATCCACAGGCCCGGCATCATCAGGTAATAGAAGAAATTGTTCCGGTACGTGATGCGGATGCTCATGTACTGCGCGGTGTGGTGCGCGCGATGCAAAGGCCACAGCAACGGCGAATGCGACACGCGATGCCACCAGTATTGCGTCATGTCGTCGCAAATCAGCAGGACCGCGGCCATTGCCCACCATGGCAGGTGTGCCCACGCGCCTTGCTGCTCCGGCATCAGCCAGGCGCAAAGCTTGCCGGCCCCCAGCAAGGCCAGGGGTTGGGTGATCGCGAGCAGGCTCACGAACATCGCCAGTTCCAGCTTGGTATCGTCCAGGGTAGGGTTGACGCTGTTCTTGTAGCGCCGCGTGACCCACTCCATGCAGGCAAAACCAAGCATGGCGATCACGATCAAGATGTTCTGAAGGTGCGGACTCATTGGGGGGTTGTCTCCGATCTCGCTTTTTGACCTGAAAGGCTTTGCGGCTGACTGTAGGCTTGCCCAGTCAATGCGTCCAATGCATACTATGCAATGTTACAATGCGTATGGAGCAACGCATCATGATGGACCTTCGCCGCCTGAGCCACGTTCTGGCGCTTGCCGATGTTCTGCATTTCGCGCGGGCGGCCGAGCGGGTTCACCTCAGCCAGCCTGCGTTCAGCCGCAGTATCCAGGCCATCGAGGCGGACCTCGGCATCCGCCTGTTCGATCGTGACGTGGGCGACGTGCGGCCGACCCCGGCCGGCGAGTTCGTGATCGGGCGGGCCCGCAGGCTGCTCTTCGATGCGCGGTGCCTGCAGCGCGATGTCGATCTCTTTCGAGACAGCCAGCTGGGCGACACCGCCTTCGGCGCCGGGCCATTCCCGGCGGCGACCCTGATGCCGCGGGCGTTGTCCGAGCTACGGCGCCTCTATCCCAAAGTGGCATTACGCGTGGAAGAGAGCAACTGGAAGCAGTTGCTGGAACGCCTGCGCGCCGAAGACATCGAGTTTTTCGTCGCGGACGTGCGCGACCTGCCAGAAGACCCTGCACTGGAAATCCGTCCGCTGGGGACGCAACCCGGTTTCTTCTACGTACGCACCGAGCATCCGCTTGCCGGGCGTCAATGCACGGTAGCCGATGCCTGGCAGTACGGCGTCGCGGCGACCAAGTTGCCAAGCGTCCTGAATACCGAGCTGGCCAGGGTGCTCGGCTTGCCGGCGGGCGAGGAAGCCGTGCTCGCGCTCGAGTGCGATGACATTGCTATCCTGCGGGCCGTGGCGCTGTCCACCGACACGGTTCTCGCCGCCACGCAGACATCGGTGCAAGCCGATCTCGATGCCGGCGCGCTGCTGCCGCTGCGCATCGAGGGACTGCCGTCGCTGTTCTCCGAGATGGGCGTTGTCAGCCTGCGCAACCGGACGCCGTCGCCGATGGCGCAAAATGCCATCGCGTGCATCGCGCGGGTCGCTGGCGAGGTGAACGTCGGGCTCTCCTGATCACCCATGGCGCCCCTGCGGGAAGGCGCCGCGCCAGAAGCAAACATGCCCCGCTGGAACCCGCGGGGCATGCATCCAGACGCAGCGCACCAAGCTCAGGCCAACGCAACGATCCAGCTTGGTCACCTTGGCATAAAAGACAGGTAAGAAGGCCGCATAATGCGGCATTGCTTGCGCCTATCGATTATCGATTATTTGTACTTCATGCCTATTCGCCGAAAATCCTCGACGCCAGCCAGCGCGTCCGCTCGCCAGGACGCGCCCGCGCGGCGAGCCGCAAAGGGACCTGCCGCAGCCACCGTCACCCCGCCTGCCATGCGTCCCCCACGCCAGCCGCGCAGCGAACAGAACCTGGGCAACATGATCAAGGCGGGGCGTGCGCTGGCAGAGCAGCGCGGCGACCTGGATAACATTTCCCTGAATGACGTCGTGAAGGCCGCCGAGACGTCGATTGGCGCCTTCTATGCCCGCTTCAAGGACAAGGAGGCGTTCCTCCAATTCATGCTTGAGGCTGCGCTGGACGAAGCCGAAGCGCTCACGAAAAAATCGATCGCCAGGGATCCGGTCTGGCAAGCCGGTTCGGCTACGGCCATCGTGAAGCGCATCGTGCGCGTCTACGTAGGCCAGTTCCGCCAGAATCGTGGCCTGTTCAAAGGCTTCCTGCGCCACTACTCCGCGATCGGGGGCGGCGACAATCCCATGCGGCAGGCCAACCGCCGCATCCAGGATTTGCTTGTGCCATTGCTGGCCAGGCGACTCGATTCCCCACGCGCTGGCACCGCGGACTTCGAGGTGCGCGTCGCCATTCAGTTCCTGGTGGGCACGCTGGCCAATCTGTTGCTCAACGATCCGGGCCCACTGCACCTGGAGCAACGCAAGCTGGAAACCCACCTGATCCGCATGATGTGCCGCTATCTGATGTTGCCGGAAGCGTAGGCGAGACGTCGTCCGCCGCTGGCAAGGCAAGGTAGCGGTGCAGCATCTCGGTGAGCCGTTGCTCCTGGCGCGGATCGTACAGATCCAGGGCGCTGGGCGTATGCAGCACGATGTTGGTCAATGCACTGATGACAAGCTGGACCGCGATGCGGGTCTCGTCATCTGGCCCGCTGAAGCGCCCCGCGGCGACGCGGCTGGCCAGGCGCGGCACCATGGCATCGAGGATCTGCCGGTTGGCCTCGCGAATGGGTTGCCACAAGGGGTTCTGCGCGGGGCTATGCCGCATATATGCGGCAAACAGGCCACGGTGCTTGCGGAACAGGCCGATATAGAAGCCGACGATGCGCGTGCAGATCGCGTGGGCCGGCCCCGCGTTCCAGGCGGGGTCCGTGGCCAGCGAATAGTCCAGCTCGGCACGCAGCTCCGCCAGTGTGTCTTCCAGCACCAACGCGCAGAAGGTCTCCTTGTCCGGAAAACGCGCATAGAACGCGCCAACGGAAGTGGACGCGGCCCGCACGAGATCGGCGAGCGAGAAGCCGGTCAGGCTGCCGGCCTCGTTGATCAGCGCTCTCCCGGCGGCCAGCAGCGCCTTCAGCGTGGCCTCGCTTCTCTCCTGGCGGGGCTGTTTCAGCCCCGCGCGCAGCGTTGGCGCCGCGGCATCAAAGGGGGCCGTGATTTCGGGTGTCATACGTCGAAGGTGATGGCGACCGGCCGCTCCTGGCGCGGGCGCGCCTGGCAGGTCAGGATCCAGCCGGCGGCAAGCTCGTCGGCACTGAAAACATCGTTGCGCGCGTGGACGACCGCGCCATCTACGCACTTGGCCGCGCACGAGCCGCAATAGCCTTCCTCGCAGGCATAGGGCGCATCCACGCCGCAGGCCAGCGCGGCCTGCAGCAGGGACTGGCCGCTGGCAACCCGCACCACATGCAGGGCGCCGCCGAGCGTTACCGTTGCGTCGCAAGCCTGCGCAGGCATTGGCACCGCGCTTGCCACCTCGGCCTCCTGCGCGGCCGCGTCAAACCGCTCCAGATGCACGCGCCCCGGCGCCATGCCGGCCACTTCAGCGGCCTCCAGCACGGTCTGCATGAACGGCCCGGGGCCGCACAGATAGAGCTGGCAGTGTGGCACCGCCGAGAGCAGGGCGGCAATCTTGCCGCGTTCGGGAAAACCATCGGTGTCGTCGTGGTGCAGGTGCACGGCCAACCGATCGGCATTGCCGCGGGACAGCTTGGCGATCTCCGCCGCGAAGATCGTGCTGTCGGCATCGCGATTGGCGTAGTAGAGCGTCATCGCGCAGCTGGCAGATGCCAGCGCCGAACGGATCATCGACAGCACCGGCGTAATGCCGCTGCCCGCCGCGCAGAAGAAGAGCGGGGCGTCCATGTCCTCGCACACGAACCGGCCGGTCGGCGCGCTCACCTCCAGTTGCGTGCCAGCGTCGACATGCGCATGGAACCAGCCCGACGCGCGGCCCCCCGGGATGCGCTTGACGGTGACGACCGGAAGGCCGCCTGCCTCGGGCGAACTGGAAAGCGAATAGCTGCGCAGCAGGATTTTCCCGTCCACGTTTACCCGGAAAGTGAGGTGCTGGCCGGCGCGATATACAAAGGATTGCTGCAGCGCATCGGGGACCAGAAGCGCGTAGGAACGGGCGTCTTCGGTCTCCCGAGTGATCTGCGCGACAGTCAGATTGTGGAACTGCATCAATGTCTCCTGGCTTCTGCGGATCCTGTGCCGGACCCTTGAAATAACAAGAAAGAGAATTATGATTCTGTTTATAGCCGGAAGCAAAAGCAAATTCAAGACCGATCCCACCACCGGCTAGGGTAAGCAGAACAGGCGGGGAGAACGGTCAAAACCCATGAGCGCCAAAGGAGATTGCATGTCATCCCTTCATCGTTACACGCTGCCGGTGGTCCAGACAGGCTGGTCGATCGGCAGCCAGGTTTTCACCGAGTTCAACTGGGAGTACGACAACGAGAATTCCAAGCTGCTGCAGCTCTACGAGACCAGCAAGAAGCAGCAATGGAACGCCACCGACCGGATCGACTGGTCGCAGGAGCTCGACCCCGAGAACCCGCAGGAACTCGATGACCGGATGATCCCGATCTACGGCACGCCGCTATGGGAAAAGATGGGCAAACACGACCGCATCGACGTGCGCCGCCACCAGCAGGCGCATTCGCTGTCGCAGTTCCTGCATGGCGAACAGGGCGCGCTGATGGTGTCTGCGCGCATCGTGCAGATGGTGCCGGAGATGGACGCCAAATTCTATGCCGCCACGCAGACCATGGACGAAGCGCGGCACGTGGAAGCCTATTCGCGCCTGCTGCACGAGAAGGTCGGGATCATCTACCCGATCACTTCCGGGTTGAAATCGCTGCTCGAAACCATCCTGACCGACTCGCGCTGGGACTTCTGCTACCTCGGCATGCAGGTACTGGTGGAAGGCCTGGCGCTGGCCGCGTTCCAGCGCATTCGCGACTTCTCCAAGAATCCGCTGGCGGCGTCGATCAACGCCTACGTGATGCAGGACGAAGCGCGCCACGTTGCCTTCGGCCGTACTGCGCTGCGCGGCTACTATCCTCAACTGACGGAAGCCGAGCGCAAGGAGCGCGAGGACTTCGTGATCGAGGCCTGCTACCTGATGCGCGATCGCTTCGACCAGAAGGAAGTCTGGGGCCGCCTCGGCCTGCCGGAAGACGAGTGCGCCAAGGCCGTGCGGGAGTCCGAGACCATGCGGCAATTCCGCCAGCGGCTGTTCAGCCGGATCGTGCCGACCGTCAAGGATATCGGCCTGTGGAGCCCGCGCGTGCAGGCCGCGTTTGCCGACATGGGCGCGATCGAGTTCGCCAATGTCGACGTCGAGGCGCAGTTCGCGCAGGACCAGAAGATCGCGGAGGAATTTGACGCGCGCCGCGTGGTGATGGAGTCGATTGAGGCCGCGCAGGCCGAAGCCGGACACTGAAGCGGCCTTGGCTGCGGGCCCGGCCTGTCTGGCCGGGCCCGCCTGCATTCGTTGCCTCAGTTCGGTAAGCATGGCGCCATGAATATGCAACCAGTTGCATTGGATCGGCGTTGCGAAATAGAATGCCCAATCAACGATCACGGGTTACCGAGCGGAGACAAAGAGGCATGACCATACACAATCGCGTCACAACGATGCTTGGCGTCCAGCATCCTATCGTCCAGGCTCCCATGGGATGGATCGCCCGGGCCCAGCTTGCCGCGGCAGTCTCCAATGCCGGCGGCATGGGCATTATCGAGACCTCATCTGGCGAACTGGACACCATCCGTGGTGAGATTCGCAAGATGCGCGAACTGACCGACAAGCCGTTCGGCGTCAACATTGCCCTGACCTATGTGCGCGACCCGGCCATCGTGCAATTCGTCGTCGACGAGGGAATCCGCTTCGTCACCACATCCGCCGGCGACCCGACGCGCTATTGCGCTGAGTTGAAGGCTGCCGGCCTGACGGTTTTCCATGTGGTGCCCACGCTGGCCGGCGCGCTCAAGGCGCTCGCCGCCGGCGTGGATGGCCTGATTGTGGAAGGCAGCGAGGGCGGTGGCTTCAAGAATCAACGTGATGTCGCCTCAATGGTGTTGCTGCCGCTGATCTGCTCGAAGGTCGATGTCCCGGTCATCGCCGCCGGCGGCTTCTGCGACGGTGCCACCATGGCGGCGGCGTTCGCCATGGGTGCCGAGGGGATCCAGATGGGCACGCGCATGTTGTCGTCGGTCGAGTCGCCCGTTCACGACAACTGGAAGAACGCCATTGTCGACGCCCGCGAAACGGACACCGTTTTTCTCAATCGCGGCGGCAATGGCCCGGCGCTGCGGGCCCTGCGCACGGCACGCACGTCCCGGATCGAAGAGCAGGTTCCGGAGAGTATCAAAAGCGAATTCGCCGGCGTGCAGCAACTCTATTTCGGCGGCGACATGGAGGCGGCCGTTCCGCTGACCGGTCAGGTTTGCGGGCGTATTGATTCCGTGAAAACGGTACGGCAAATCATTGAAGAAACGATTCGGGATTTCAGCCACGCTGTGGACGGACTGGCTGCGCGTTACGGCTCCGTGAAAGCCTGATCGCACACCCGCGATGCCTTACGTCTTCCGCTCACCTGGCAGTTTGAGCGCGCAAATCTGGCGCGTGAGGATTCCTCGAACAATCGCTTCAGTTCGATTGTGGGCGCCTAGCTTATCGCGCGCGATATCCACATAGTAGTCCACGGTACGCGCTGAAATCCCAAGCTCTTGCCCGATCTCCTTGCTAGACAGGCCGAGCGCTGCATACGCCAGCACATTCTTCTCCCTGTCCTTTAATCGAGCAGGACTGCTCGATGCTTCAGTGATCGTTGAATAGGCATCGTCATAGGCAGCGTGAAGTCTCGCGTGAGCAGCTAGGATCGAGCCGACGTCGGGAGGAGGGGTGCTCTGGATGAGAAGCCGCGACGCTGAGCCGTCCGGCCCATAGAAGGCGCTCTCGATGAGATCAGCGGAAAGCAACTGCGGCAGGGCGGGGCCGCTCCATCGAAATGGAGATGCTACGGGGGGAAAGTCTATCCCGACGTCTCCAAACTCCTGCACGACCAGCGGGATTGCAATCCCAGGCGCGTAGGACACGCGGCCCGCTGATGCAGAAAGACTTGCGCAGGCCGTATAAAGAAGCTGCAAAATCCCAGGATCAAATGCTGTCACAGCTTCGCCTCTGCAAGGTGGAAGCCTGATGCTGGCATAGTCAGTGCAACGTGCAATCCATCCGCCGAATCCCCCCCACGATTGTCGTCGCCCAAAATCAGAATGCAAAAATGAAAGTTAATCGGTAGACTATTTTTTATTTTCATACCGCTATAGTTTTATAAGTTAACTTCGTTAAATTCAATTACATAAATTCAAAATAAATTTATCATCTAATTATCCTTGTCGTACTTATAAAAACGTAAACACATAAGAAAACAATCGCGCTCGCGAGGCAAATAGAGGACTTCGCATCTCACGGGCCAATGCATCTAACGCCATCCATGGCTCCTGCAGATCATCCTTGACACGGCTATAACGACTTGCCGCAAGGTCAAGATCGGATATGTCTACAAGAGATATCTGAACATACAGGTTCTCCATGCCTGTGTTGTTTGTCTATCCATCAGGCTTTCAAGTGGTCTTCGCGGATGGTCCTCAATGGCGAACCTAGCAGATTGAACGAGATGATGGAATCGGACTAGTCCGATTTTTTGTGAGAAAATTCGGATTTTTATGTTCAGACAACACTTGTAATTTTACGAATAGGCAGGCGGTTAGGTTAGCCGCGAGAATTCACGCGCTGTATAGAAGTCGGTCCAAGATCCCACCTGGTTCGTCGTTTTCAAATCGCCGCAGCAACTCACGCGGACACCGCTTCCTACCTGGCGATCTGTTTTCGGAGGTTGCGCAAATTGGAGGAAGAATGTGAAGAAGAAATGGTTGGTTGGTGTTTGCGCAGCGCTGTTGCTCGCGGGGGCGGCACAGGCCGGTGAGCAGGTGGCCGTCAAGTTCGATGGCGCGTCCAATGCGGAGGCCGTCATCCAGACCTTCCGCAGCGCCACCGGGGCGGATCTCAAAATGGTTCGCCTGATGTCCGGGAACGCCTGGGTGATTTCGCTGCCGGACAACATCAATGACCAGGAGCGCGCTCGCATCCTGGATGCCCTGCGGACGATCCGCGGCGTGGATTGGGTCGAAGCGGAAACCCACCATCGGACGAACACGCTGAACGGCGGCTGGATTCCGAACGATCCCCATCTAGCCCCTGACCAATGGAATCTGCACGACCCGGCGATCCCGGGAAATGCCAAGGGCGCGATCAACGCGGTGAATGCCTGGTCGAGCAGCAAGGGCGATGGCATCGTGATCGCCATTATCGACAACGGCGTGAATGCAACCCATCCCGACTTACAGGGCAAGATGCTCCCGGGCTACAGCTTCATCACGCGTACCGGCCGTGGCACCAACACGCAGCCGTCGGCCTTTGGAGCGAAATGCGCCAACTCTGCCCAGCAGAACGGCAGCGCGCCGGCGATGGTCTACCACGGTACCAACATGGCAGGCATTGCGGCAGCAGCAACCAACAACGGATCGGGCATCGCGGGTGTCGCCCCGAACGCGTCTATTCTGCCGGTAAAGGTCATGGATGAATGCCAGGCGAGCAGCTTCGACGTCGCAGATGCTATTCGATGGGCTGCAGGTTCCAGCGTGCCTGGTGTTCCTGCCAACCCGAACCCAGCTCGGGTCATCAGCATGAGTCTTGGCGCTGCCGGAGTCTCGAAGTGCGATGCGGTAACGCAGGCGGCCATTGCAGATGCAAGCGCCAAGGGAGCCGTGGTGGTGGTGGCAGCGGGTAACGAAAGTGGCCCGGTGACAACGCCCGCTACATGTCATGGCGCGCTTGCCGTTGCCGGATTGACTTACGCCGGCACCCTCGGTTCGTATAGCAATTTTGGCCCGGCAATTGCGGTTGCTGCCCCGGGAGGTGGCGGCTCGGTGACGCAGCCTGATCCAGTCTATGGCTGGTCGTTGGGGGACATCGGCGCCACGTCCTACGATAACAATGGCTCACCTATTTATAACTCGGTTGGGATCGGCACCAGCAACGCCGTTCCACAGGTTGCTGGCGTTGCAGCATTGATGCTTGCGTTGCGGCCGGCATTGACGTCAACCGCGGTACGCCAACTGCTGCGCAAGAGTGCCCGGTCCTTCGTAGACTCCAGCTGCAACACGTGGATTTGCGGCGCCGGCATGCTCGACGCATCCGGGGCCGTTACGCTGGCAGCGCAGGCCGTTGTTCCCAACGCGTCGGCGATCGCGCCGAAATCGGTGAGTACTGGCACGACGGTGGCGCTTGATGGCAGCCAGTCCAGCAGCGCCAACGTCTCGTATGCCTGGACCCAGCTTAGCGGCCCGAGGGTTACGTTGCTGAATGCCAACGCGGCGATCGCCTCGTTCACCCCCACGGTGGCTGGCGACTACCAGTTCGGCCTGACCGTGACAGACGACGCCTCAGGACTGTCGGCGGGCACCAGTGTGCAGTTGTCGGCAGCGGTAGCTTCCAACACAAGTAGTGGTAGCACCCCAAGTGGGGAAGGGGGTGGTGGCGGCGCGTTTAGTCTCTTCGAGGCGGTGCTACTCCTTGCGGGCGGCTTGCTGGCCTTCGTAGGTCGCCGCCGCATCCGCTGACTCAGACCAGACCGACAGAAATCTGCGGGCTGCGATATGCCGCTGGTCTGTCCGACCGGTGCCCGCACGAACGACTCAGCTACTTCACCGGGGTCAGGATTGGCGCGCCCTTCTTTTTGATCAGGAACACGACAAACCTGGCCGGCTGCGTGGCGCTGGCGTTGCGCCCGACAGTGTGGATGTCGTTGGGGCCTTCGTGGAACGTATCTCCGGCCTTGAGTGTCACCTCCTTGCCGCCCTTCACGCCCATGACGATGTTTCCCTCGAGCACATAGATGAAGGCGTGTGCGTCATGGCGATGCACGGGGTCGGCCGCGCCAGGCGGATAGTCCACAACGATCATCTGGACTTCCTTGCCCGGATACTCAGGCAACGATTCCGAGAGCAGCGGCGCAACACTCGCTTCCGGCGCGGCTATGGCCGGCCGCGCAATCATCAGGCACGACCACATCAGGGTTACTGCAAAGGAAACTATCGTCTTCATGGCATCACTCCAGATTGGCCTTGTCGAGCCCGAATGCCTTGTCGGACGAGCCGGGCACCATGCGGAACGCCACGTTCAGTCGGTTCCAGCTGTTGATCGCGCCCACGAGGAACGTGAGATCCGACAGCTCCTTCTCGGAGTACTGGGTACGCACGTGGTCGTAGATGTCGTCTGGCACGCCCTGGGCGGGAAGGTTGGTCAGCACCTCGGTCCATGCCAGCGCGGCGCGTTCGCGCGGCGAGAACAGCGTCGACTCGCGCCAGATCGCCACGTGATGCAGGCGCAGTTCGCGCTCGCCGTGGATCTTCGCCATCTTGATATGCATGTCGACGCAGAAAGCGCAGCCATTGAGCTGCGATGCGCGAAGCTCGACGAGCTCGCGGACGTGCGTCTCGATCGTCGTTTTCTGGAGCAGTGAGCCGAGCTCCACGAGCTTCTTGGACAGTTCCGGGGATTGCTGAAAGTAGTTAAGGCGTTGCGTCATGATTCTCTCCTGGTGAGATGAGCGTGATGCGCGGATCCGAGCGTTGCACGAGGGGATGGACTCCGCGGGATTGCAACTTGCAATCAACCTCCTTTAGCCTGCGCGAGCCACTGGTCGAGACTGATGCGGCCGATACGCGCGTCACCGAGCGGCACAAGTGACAGTTCCTCGACCAGGCCGCCGTAGTACCGTGCATCGCGATCCGTCACGACCGGGCGTGCGTCGCCTACCGATTTCAGATAACGCGCGATGATCGTTGCGAAGGGCGCGCGGTCCGGGCCGGCGATTTCGACCGTGTCGTTCCGTGGTGCCGCAAGCGCGATCTGCGAGAGGATCGCCGCGATGTCGTCCGCGGCGATCGGCTGAAACAGTCCGTCGCCGACGCGCACGGTGCCGCCGTCCGTGCTGAAATCAGCGATGCCGCCGATAAACTCCATGAACTGCGTCGCGCGCACGATCGTGTACGGCACGCCCGCCGCTTCGATCGCCTGTTCCTGCGCGACCTTGGCGGCGAAATACGCGTTCTCCAGCATGCGATCGGCGCCGACGATTGACAACGCGACGTGATGGCGCACGCCTGCGGCCACTTCGGCCTTGCCGAGATTGCGCGCCGAAGTGCGGAAGAAGTCGAGCACCGCCCGTGGCTCCCATGACGGCGCGTTCGTCACATCCACGACGAYGTCCGCGCCCACGAGCGCGTTGCTCAGGCCGTCGCCAGTCACGGTGTTGACGCCACTACGCGGCGATGCGGCAAGCGCCGTATGGCCTGCCTCGCTGAGCAGCGACACGAGACGCGAGCCGATCAGGCCGGAACCACCGATTACGACGATCTTCATGGCAGATTCTCCAGATGAGAGTAGATGAACACGTGGGGCGCGCGGTGGGTGTGGATCGCTTGAAAGTGCCCGTCGCCGTCGCATTGCCTGAAGTCATTGTGGAATAATCATGACCTATAGAAAAGGGCCAAGAATTTTCCATATGACTAGTCCAAGTGGATTCAGCTCCCCCATGCCCCCGAGACCGTCATGACCGCACCGACTCCCGCATTGACCATCAAAGTCGATCGGCAGCAACAGTCGCCGATCTATCTGCAAATTTGCGAGCGTTTCAGGACGGCGATCGCGGCAGGGCATCTGCGTCCCGGCGATCGCGTGCCCGCGCTGCGCAGCCTCGCCACGCAGCTGAACACGGCACGCGGCACAGTTGAACTGGCCTATACGATCCTCGTCGACGAGGGCTACCTGCAGATGCGCGGTGCCGCGGGCACGTTCGTATCGCCGTCGCTACCGGCCTCGGTGATGCGTTCGTCATATGGGCAAGGCCCTCAAGACGCGCACGGCAGGCAGGGCACGGAAGGAACAGACACGCCGAAGACGCCAGACGCATCGAGCGGTGGTCAACCGGCGCCGCGCCAGCAGGCTATTACCGTCGCCATGAGCGGCGAGCCGCGGCCGTTGCAACCAGGGCTGCCCGCGCTCGACGCGTTTCCGCACAAGGTATGGAACCGGCTCGTTTCGCGTCGCGCGCGTAGCGGCGAACGCGCGGTGCTCGCGTACCCGGATCCGGCTGGCTATCGGCCGCTGCGCGAACACATCGCCACCTATCTCGGACTGTCGCGCGGCGTAACCTGCCTGCCGGAACAGGTGTTCGTTACCAGCGGCTACCGCGCGACGCTCGAACTCGTGTTGCGCAGTCTCGCGCGCCCCAACGATCGCATGTGGTTCGAGGATCCCGGCTATCTGCTCGCGCGCAGCTTTCTGGCCGAGACTGGCATGCAACTCGTGCCGGTGCCGGTGGATGACGAAGGGATCGACGTCGAGCGCGGCATAAAACTGGATCCGCTGGCGCGCTTCGCGCTGGTCACACCATCGCATCAGAGCCCGCTCGGGCACACGCTGTCGCTCGCAAGACGTATGGCGCTGCTGGATTGGGCAGAGAATGCGTCTCGCTGGATCATCGAAGATGACTACGACAGCGAGTTCCGTTATCTGGGCCGGCCATTGCCGGCATTGAAGAGCCTCGACCGGCACGATCGCGTGATCTATTGCGGCACGTTCAGCAAGGTGATGTTTCCCGGTTTGCGGCTCGCGTATGCGGTCGTGCCGGAGCGCGCTGTCGAGCGCGTTGGGCGGGTGGCGTGCAGCATGAACGCCGGCTCGCCAATGCTATTTCAGGCTACCGTGGCAGATTTCATGGAGCAGGGGCATTTTGCGCGGCACGTGAAGCGAATGCGCGCGTTGTACGGACAGCGGCGCATGCTGATCGCGCACGCGCTGGAGCAGGCGTTTGGCGAGCGGCTGATTGTCGATTTTCCGCCCGGTGGAATCCAGTTCGCGGTGCAGTTTGCCGAAGGCCCCGCTGGCCGGGTCGACGATGTCGCCGTCGCCTCGCGTGCCCGCGAGGCGGGGCTTGCGGTGCTGCCACTCTCGATCTGGTATGCGAACGGCCGTATGCAGCGCACGCCACGCGGCCTCGTGATGGGCTTCGCGAATATCGTCGATGCGGCGGAAGCGGGCCGTCTCGCACGAACGTTGCGCGGGTGCCTGGACAGCTGACGCCCGGGGCATGGGCCTAGAGATCCCGAATACGGAGACCGCGTCAGAGCGGGGGGGGCGAATAGGGTGCCCGCGGCAGGGCGGGCAGGGCGGCAGGCCGCGGTCCTGCTGCGCATCCAGGCCACTACACTGGACGTATCGCGCTATGCGCGCCGGGGCGCGCCTTTAGTGGCCCGGATTCCCCTCATAGCTCACTGGCCGCACGTACCGCTTGCGCTTGCATCGCCCCGAGATCCGCACTAAGTTGGAACGGGCGGCCGGGCTCCCGGCCGCGTGTACGGCGCCAGCATCACAAGCGAATTCGAGGCCGGCGCCGTGAAAGCGTGGTGCATCGATGGCGGAGCACGATGCTGTGCCATATGTTTTTCTTTCGCTGCTGCTGACGTGGGCCGGTGTATTCGCACCGGCACTTCATGCTCAGACGAGGACAGTCATGCCACTCACCCTGACCTCCACGGCGTTCGCCCATGGCGGCGAGATTCCCGGTAAGCTGACCTGCGAAGGCGCCGATATGTCGCCGCCGCTGGCATGGACGGGCATGCCGCCCGGCACGCGCAGCCTGGCCCTAATCGTCGATGACCCCGACGCGCCGGATCCGGCCGCGCCGAGCATGACGTGGGTGCACTGGGTGCTGTACAACCTTCCGCCCGAGCCGGGGGCGCTGGCCGAAGGCGTGGCGCCGGCCAGCCTGCCGGCGGGCACCCGCGAGGGCCACAACGACTGGCATCGCACAGGCTACGGCGGACCCTGCCCGCCAATCGGCCGTCATCGCTACTTCCACAAGCTCTATGCGCTCGATGTGGTGCTGCCGGACCTGGGCAAGCCCGACAAGGCGGCGCTGGAGCGGGCCATGCACGGGCATGTGCTGTCGCAAGCGGAACTGGTCGGCACCTACAAGAAGTTAAGGCGCTAGCGAAACCGCCCGCCGGATGCCCCCTGCCAGGGAGATGAAAGTGAAATACGCGCGTAGTGGCCAATCCAATCCCGCACGCCACCGTGGCCATGCCGCCAGCCAGCCGACTGGTAAGGGCGGCGGCGGTGGCAATCGCGATGTGCCTGGCGTTGCCGCTGCAATACGCAACTCGTTGAATCCGCCCAGATGACCGATGTGCCGCCGACGCCATTCCCCAAGCCGCTTTGCCGTTCGCGCGTCGCCGTCCTACAACTGAGAGGTAGGCCGGAAGGCGCCGGACTGCACCTGTCGAGGAGAAGCATAATGTGCCGCTGGCTGGCCTACTCGGGCAAATCCGTTCCGCTGGAAGCCGTCCTGTTCCAGCAGGAGCACTCGCTGATCGACCAGAGCTTGAATTCGCGGCTGGGTCATACCACCACCAATGGCGACGGGTTCGGCGTCGGTTGGTACGGACGTCACTCGGAAGTGCCGTTCCGCTACCGCTGCCTGCACCCGGCGTGGAGCGACACCAACCTGCGCGAAACGGCACGGGCGGTGCGGGCGCCGCTGTTCGTCGCTCACGTGCGGGCGGCTACCGGCACGCCGACGCAGGAGACCAACTGCCATCCGTTCCGCTTCGGCCGCTGGCTGTTCGTCCATAACGGTCTGATCCGCGAATACCCCGTCGTGCGGCGCGACCTGATGATGGCCGTGGCGCCGCACCTGTTCCGCTGGATCGAGGGATCGACCGATTCCGAGGTGATGTTCTTCCTGGCCCTGACTTTCGGCCTAGAGCGAGATCCGCGCAGCGCGCTGGAGCAAATGGCGGGGCTGATCGAGGACGTCGGCCACCGCCACGACGTGCAGTTTCCGCTCAACATGACTGTCTGCGTGACCGACGGCCAGCAGATCGTGGCGGCGCGCTATTCGAGCGAGGCGGAATCGCGCTCGCTCTTCCACAGCACCTCGTTCAGGCAGTTACGCGCGCTCTACCCGGACGACCCGCGCATCATCGCCGCCGGCGACGACGCATTCCTGGTGCTTTCCGAGCCACTGATCGACGTGCAAGAAGTGTGGGAGGAGATTCCCGAGGCGACCATCTTGGTTGCCCGGGGAGGCGAAATCAAGCACGACCGCTTCTTGCCGCGGCTCCCGGACCAGTCGACATAGTAGGGCAGCTATTTCATGTCCATCGGAGGTGCAAAATCTTGCGCAGCGGCGCTATAGGTGGTCAAGCAGCAAGCCGCTGCCTGCCTGCACGACGTTCACCAGAACTGACGATGATTCCGCATATGGGGCTGGCCAAGTTCACCGCGGATGCATTCCTAGCCGCCGCCCGCAAATAGCCAGGCATGCTCCGAGTGGGCAATCTTCGGTCAGCCACCATTGCCCACGGCGTAAAGCGCCGTGGTGCGCCATTTTTTTCTTACCCGAACTCCATTCAGGTAACGCAACGCCTCAAGGATTCCGTCGATGTCGGCCAAAGCGTCTCCGGTGCGGATTTATAACGCATTGATTTAACATAATGATCATTATCGGTGGGAACGGTTGTAAAGGCCAAATCAGAATATCCGCTTCCAGCCACATCAGAATGTCCTCTGGATAGACCTATACTGGTAGCGCCTGGGTTGGACGGGAGCGCGCCGTGAAGGATCGAGGGTTGATCACCATGAGTCTGCGCGAAGTTGAYCGCTTCAAGGTCATTCAGGCAACGGCCGAGGGCCTGCTGGCGCAATGGCGCGCCGCAGAGCGCCTGGATCTGACGGCGCGGCAAGTCCGGCGGCTGGTGCAGCGCTGGCGAGCCGATGGCCCTATGGGCTTGCTGTCGCGCCAGCGTGGGCAGCCAGGCCATCGCCAACTGCCACGGATGATCGAGGCGCAGGCACGCGCGCTAATCCAGCAGCATTACGCCGATTACGGCCCCACGCTCGCCTGCGAGAAGCTGCGCGAGCGCCATGGCATCGCGCTGGCCAAGGAGACGGTGCGCCGGATCATGATCGATGCCGGCTTCTGGGTGCCACGCAAGCTGCGCCCGCCCAAGCTGCACCAGCCGCGCAAGCGCCGCGCCTGCCTGGGTGAGCTGGTGCAGATCGATGGCAGCGAGCACGCCTGGTTCGAGGAGCGCGCGCCCATGTGCACGCTGCTGGTCTATGTCGACGATGCCACCAGCCGCCTGATGCAGTTGCTGTTCGTGCCGACCGAATCGACTTTCGCCTATTTTGCGGCGACACGTGCTTACATCGAGCGCCATGGCAAGCCGGTGGCGTTCTACAGCGACAAGGCCAGCATCTTCCGGGTCAATGCCAAAGGCGTCACCACGGGACGGGACCATACGCAGTTCGGGCGCGCGCTGTACGAGCTGAATATCGAAAGCCTGTGCGCCAACAGCAGCCAGGCCAAGGGCCGTGTGGAGCGMATGAATGGCACGCTGCAGGACCGGCTGGTCAAGGAGTTGCGCCAGCGCGGCATCTCGACGCTGGCCGAGGCCAATGCCTTTGCCCCGGTCTTCCTGGCGGACTTCAATGTGCGGTTCGCCAAGATGCCMAGAAGCGACTTCAAYGCGCAYCGTCCCGTGCGGCCCGACGAGGACCTCGAGCGCATCTTTACCTGGCGTGAATGGCGCAAAGTCTCCAACCGGCTGACGCTGCAATAYGACCGCAAGCTGTACCTCATCACGGACCAACCCGAGCAGCGCTCCYTGATTCAYCGCTACATCGARGTGGCCGAGTATCCGGACGGCMGSATCGAGYTGTGGGCCGACGGGACTKCCCTGCCCTACGTCCTCTATGACCGGCTGTCCGAGATCGATCAAGRCGCGGTGGTGGAAAACAAGCGGCTGGGGCATGTGCTGGAGATCGCCCAGCGCGTGCAGGCCCAGCGCGACAATCGTCGCATCCTAGGAACACCATCGCGCACGCTGACCGGTCAAAAACCGCGGCAACGGCCCGAACAGGCGACGCCAGGTACGAAACCACAACGGCAACTGAATGCGGAAGACTTGCGTCGCGCCATCGATGAACTGGCGCAACCGCCCCACCCTGTAGATACCTCACCGCCTCAGGCCAGCTCGACTGCGTTACGGAAACAGGCGAGAAAAAGACGCAAAAGAATCAAAACCATCCTGCATTAAACCGGACATTCTGATCTAGCCACCGGGAGGACATTTGAATTTAGCCTGGACAACGGTGTCAGGGCCAAATAGTAATGTCGTACTTGAGCCAAATAGAAATGTCGTACCCCGTCCCGGAGCGTGCCAAGCTGACGGCTTTGCCGTCTAGCCTGGAGCACGATCATGGGCCGACCCGACACGATCATCATGAGCACGCGTGGTTCGAGGAGCGGACGCCCATGTGCAGGCTGCTCGTCTATGTCGACGATGCCACCAGCCACCTGATGCAGTTGCTGTTCGTGCCGACTGAATCGAATTCCGCCAATTTTGCCGCGACGCGGGCCTATATTGAGCGCCATGGCAAGGCAGTGGCGTTCTACAGCGACAAGGCCAGCATCTTCCGGGCTGTACCTCATCAAGGACCAACCCGGGGCAGCGCTCCTTGATTCATCGCTACATCGAAGTGGCCGAGTAACCGGACGGCCGTATCGATTTGTGGGCCGACGGGACTGCCCTGCCCTACGTCCTCTATGACCGGCTGTCCGAGATCGATCAGGACGCGGTGGTGAAAAATAAGCGGCTGGGACATGTGCTGGAGATCGCCCAGCGCGACAATCGTCGCATCCTAGCGACACCGTCGCGCACGCAGACCGGTCGAAAACCGAGGCACCGGCAGCGTGCGGGACGATGCTCAAGCCGACTTTTGGACGCGCCCCTCAACCGGCGCACGCGATTTGGTGAGCCGATAGCCGATGCCGAGCAGCGCGAACCACACAGGTGCCACGTAGAGCGCCACCCGGGTACCCGGATCGAGCGACAGCAGCGCCGCAACCGCGATCATGAAGGCGACCACCAGCCAGTTGGCATAAGGCGCGCCAGGCATGCGAAAGTCCACCGCCTTGACCCGGCCGGCGGCGATTGCCTTGCGATAGCCGAGGTGGGCAATCATGATGATCGACCAGGTCCACAGCGAACCGACCAGCGAAATGCTGGTGACCCAGACGAAGACCTGCTCCGGCACGATGTAGTTGAGCAGCACACCGATGCCCATCAGCGCGGCCGAGAACGTGATGGCGGTGGACGGCACATGCTTGCTGCTGACCCTGCCGAAGGCGCGCGGCGCCTGGCCAAACTGCGCCAGCGTGTACAGCATGCGCCCGGTGCTGAAGATGCCGCTGTTGCAAGATGAGGCTGCCGCCGTGATGACGACCAGATTGACGATCGCGGCCGCCCCCGGAATGCCGATCCTCTCGAACACGTAGACGAAGGGGCTGACGCCGGGCTTCAGCTCATTCCAGGGCACCAGCGCCATCATGACGATCAGCGCGCCAACGTAGAAGATCAGGATGCGCCAGACGACGCCGTTGGTCGCATGCGGCAACACCTTCTCGGGATTCTGCGCCTCCCCCGCGGTGACACCGATCAGTTCCACGCCCTGGTAGGCGAACATGACGATCTGCAAGGTCAGCACCACGCCGAGCGTCCCGAACGGCATGAAGCCGCCATGCGTCCACAGGTTCGAGAAGCTGGCCGTCGGGCCGAGCGGTGTCACACCGAAGAAGATGATCGCCAACCCGATCACGATCATGGCGATGATGGTCACCACCTTGATCAGCGAGAACCAGAATTCGAGTTCGCCGAATACCGCGACCGCAACGCAATTCACCAGGTACAGCACCGCCAGGGTGGCCAGCGCCGGTATCCACTGCGGCACGTCCGGGAACCAGTAGTGCACGTAGACTGCGACCGCAGTGATCTCGGCCATCCCGGTGACCACCCACATGAACCAATACGACCAGCCGGTGGCGAAGCCCGCAAAAGGGCCGACAAACTCCTCGGCGTAGGTTGCAAAGGATCCGCTCACCGGGCGGTACAGCAGCAGTTCGCCCAGCGCCCGCATGATGAAGAAGATCGCCACGCCGCCGATGGCGTAACTCAGCATCAGTCCCGGGCCGGCGATGGCGATCGCGCGCCCCGCACCCAGAAACAGTCCGACACCGATGGCGCCGCCGATGGCGATCATCTGGATGTGCCGGTCCTTGAGCCCGCGATGGAGATCCTTCTCCTCGTGGGCCCGCTCTTCGTCGAGCAGTTTCCTTACGTCAGTCATATTGATCTCCTCTCAGACCCGCGAACGCTTGTCAGCATTCGCACGGCTCTCACCCGTGAATTGGTTCGGGCGCGCAACGCCCTTCCGGATACGGATTGCGCCTGCATGCACCCTCCGATGTCGAAGCCGGCCCTGGCGGCCGGAAAGCCGGATTGCTGGATTTGCAGCTGTGGTCATGAGTTGTCTCCTCTGGTCATCGTTATTGGGATCGATGCGGCCGGCGCTTCGCGCCTTGTCTATCGCTTGCGCGGTATCACGCATCGTCCAGACCGCCTTCATTCCCCGACAACGCATCCCAGCGTCCGAAATCGAGGCGATCTTCTATCACAGGGCCTCGGCCCTGTCTATACGTTTCCCGCGCTACCGTGCAACGACTTCGCGCAGCCTGCTGTCATGCCGCGAGGCTGGCCGGCGGTCGGGTTCCTGGCTTTGCCTGCTGCGCCAAGCTGGTCTCAGCTCACGCATTCCAAGGCGCTACCCTGGTTCAGCGTTGCCAGGTTTTTCAGCATGTCGGCCACCATCTCCCTGAGGCCGAATTCAGGTCGCCAGTTCCAATCCCGCCTGGCTACCGAGTCGTCGATAGAGTTAGGCCATCCACCGGCGATTTCCTGACGGTAATCAGGCTCGTACCTGACATCGAACCCCGGGCAATGCCGCCGGATCTCGTTCGCGATATCGCCAGGCGTGAAGCTCAAGCCCGCAAGGTTGTAGCTTCCCCGCTCGGAGATGCTGGCGCCAGGCGCCTCCATCAGCTCGATGGTCGCGCGAACGGCGTCCGGCATGTACATCATTGGCAGGGCTTCATCTTTCTCCAGGAAGCAGGCATAGGGTTGCGCCTTGAGCGCCGAATGGAAGATATCGATTGCGTAGTCCGTGGTTCCGCCGCCTGGAGGCGTCTTGTAGGAAATCAATCCTGGATACCGCACGCTCCGGACATCCACGCCATGGTTCTCAAAGTACCAACGGCACCATCCTTCGCCCGCCAGCTTGGAGATGCCGTAGACGGTCTTGGGCTCCATGATGGTGCTTTGGGGCGTGGCGTCCGGCGGCGTTGTCGGGCCGAATGCCGCAATCGAACTGGGCCAGAATACTTTGTCGAGCTTCTGGTGACGCGCAGCCTCCAGCACGTTCAGCAGGCCGTTCATGTTGAGTTGCCACGCCCATGTAGGCGACTTCTCTCCGGTTGCTGACAATGCGGCTGCCAAGTGATAGATCTGGGTGATCCCATGCCGCTCGATGACATCGCGAAGTTGCGCCCTATCGGTTACGTCGAGCATTTCATGCGTGAGGTGCAGGTGGCGGCCGTGCGGCACCATGTCGCTCGTGACGACATTCTGCTTGCCATAGCGATCGGCCAGCGCCGACGCCAACTCCGTTCCCAATTGGCCGTTGGCGCCAATGATCAGAACCCTGGCTGGCTTTGTCATTGAATGATCCCCAGTTCCTTGCCTGCGATCTCGAACGCCTCCAACGCCTGGTCCAGCTCGGCGCTGTCGTGCAAAGCGCTGATCTGCACGCGGATGCGTGCCTGCTCCCTGGGGACCACGGGATAGAAGAAACCGATGACATAGACGCCCAGCTCCAGCAGACGCCGGGACAGTTGCTGCGCCTTTTCCGCGTCATACACCATGACGGGAATGATGGGGTGGTCGCCGAGCTTCACGTCGAAACCCAGCGTGCCGAGCTTGCCGCGGAAGTAACGCGCATTGCGCTCGAGCTTGTCTCGCAACGAGGTATCGGCTTCGAGCAGGTCGAGCACCTTGAGTGTCGCGCCCACGATGCACGGCGCCACCGTGTTCGAGAAAAGATAAGGCCGGGAGCGCTGGCGCAGCAATGCCACGACTTCCTTTCGCCCACTCGTAAAGCCACCCGAGGCGCCGCCTAGCGCTTTGCCGAGCGTTCCGGTGATGATGTCGACCTTTCCGAAGATCCCACGGTGTTCGTGAGAGCCGCGGCCGCGCTGCCCAAGGAAGCCGGTGGCATGGCACTCGTCAATCCCGAGGAGCGCCCCGAACTCGTCGCAGATCTCGCGGATCTCATCGAGCCGGGCAATCGTGCCATCCATCGAGAAAACGCCATCGGTAAAGACGAGCTTGAAACGTGCGCCTGCGGCGTCGGCCGCCTTCAACTGCTCGCGAAGATCCTCAAGGTCATTGTTTTTGTAGCGGAAACGCTTGGCTTTACAGAGCCGGATGCCATCGATGATGGACGCGTGGTTCAGTTCGTCGCTGATGACAGCGTCCTCCGGACCAAGGAGCGTCTCGAACAGGCCCCCGTTTGCATCGAAGGCCGAGCCGTAGAGGATCGTGTCCTCCGTGCCGAGAAAGCTCGCGAGACGCGCCTCGAGCGACTTGTGCAGGTCTTGCGTACCACAAATGAACCGAACGGAGCTCAAGCCAAAACCACGCTCGCCGAGCGCGCGATGCGCAGCCTCCACGACCTCCGGATGGGACGAGAGGCCCAGGTAGTTGTTAGCGCACAGGTTGATGACTTCCTTCCCATCGGTCGTCCTGATAAGGCTGCCCTGGGGAGAGGCGATGACACGCTCGGTCTTGAACAGACCGGCTTGTTCAATGGACTCGAGCTCCTGGCGGATGGCTGCGTAGAATGCGTCTGTTGTCGGCACAGCGGTGCTCCTGTAAACTGAGGGTGATCGATAAACCGAACGTGTTCTGTATATCGAACGTTTTGTTCACTTTACAGGATCTCATTTCATGACACAAGTCCCCCCGGCGGAGGCGTTCGCAGAAGGCCCCCCCGTCATTGGAGCCAGGCTGCAATTGCTTCGCCAGGCACGCAAGCTCTCTCTCGACGAGCTTTCCCGGCGTGCTGGCGTATCCAAATCGATGCTTTCGCAGGTTGAACGGAATCTTGCCAATCCCACGGTAGCGGTCTTGTGGCGATTGGCGAATGCCTTGGGGATTGGCCTGGCCGAGTTCCTATCCGGTGGGCAGGCCGACAAGCCGACGCCAACCGTGACAGTCATTCCTGCTCACTCGATCCCGGTGATCAGAAGCCCCGATGGCAAATGCGAGCTGAAGATTCTCGGCCCTGTGGACCTTGCAAGCCGAGTGGAATGGTATGAGCTGTCGATCCATCCTGGCGGCGTACTCGCATCCGAGCCGCATGAGATTGGTTCGAAAGAACATCTGTCCGTAATGAGCGGCTGCGTCACCGTTCAATCCGGCCCCAGTGAGAAGAAAGTCCGGCACGGCGAGTCCGCGCGCTATCCGGCGGATGTTCAGCATGCCATTTCGAATCCTGGAAAAACCATGGCCACGGCATTGCTGGTCGTTGAGTACGCCCAATGACAGCCGTTCATCGGAAGTCGACAGGATTACGCGAGCACTGCAACACAAGCGCGGATCCGCATCTTCTGCGTCAAGTCCCGCGCGCGCGAAAGATCGTTGCCTTATTGACGGCAAACGCTCCCTCCTCACGGACCCGGTAGATTCCTGCGCGAGCCGGCCGGCTCCGCCATTTTCCATTTAACGGCAAAACGCATACGGTCCTGTTTGATAGCAATAAGCGATGACGCACGCACATTGCTTGATGGGCATTTCCATTTGAGTGGCGAGATTCCGCGGCGAACGTCCTTCGAGAACGGGCTGCCCGGACATTTTGCGCAGACGAACGACGGCGCTTGGCTACCAGATCCACTGGCTGGCGTGCGACTCACAGGCTCGTCGACGCATTCGGGGAAGAGAGAGTCGTGCCTTCTGCAGTGGGGCAGAGGCACCTCTTTCAGGCTTGAAGGATGTCGACCACGTTGTAGGCCTTGTCGGACTCGGCTACATCGACCTTGAACGCGACTTGCGGCATGTCCCCAACGGGACGGCGCGAGCGGGCAAACCCAGCAGGAGACGATGCTCGGCGCCGCCAGGCCGTATCTGCTGCGTATCCTCTCGCACTCCGGCGCCCTGACCACGGTGGTGCCGCACTGGGCAAGATCGCGCCGGATCGGCTCTTCTCGCTTCGTCTCGCTCGGGGACAGCGCCGACGTCGACGTGGCGGACGTGCTCGACAATCTCGGACGTCCCCCCTACCCCCGTCCCGCCAGACGCCCCTCCCCGTGCTGCCCCGAATCCCCCTCCAGGCAAGCCACCACTTCCTCATCCTCAACCTGCGGAAACTCCCGATAATGCTCACCGACGGCGGAAAAATTGGCCGGCGACCGCAGGCAGACCACCTCATCCGCGTAACGCCGCACCTCGGCGAGCGAAGCCGGCGCGGCCACGGGCACAGCACATACCAGAAGGGCAGGATGCTGCTGCCGCACGGCATGCAATGCGGCAATCATGGTGGCGCCCGTGGCAAGCCCATCGTCCACCACGATCACCGTGCGCCCGTCCAGCGCACGCGCGGAGCGCCCCGGCGTGTATTGCTCCCGGCGGCGGCGCAGCAATGCAAGCTGTTCGTCGCGCTCCTGGTTGAGATAGCGGGAATCGGCGCCAACGCGCGCGGCGTAGGGCGTCACGTAGACCCAGCCGCTTTCATCGACCGCGCCGACCGCCATCTCGCGGTCGAATGGCGCCCCTAGCTTCCTGACCAGGACCACGTCCAGTTCGCCGCCGAGCCGGTCGGCGAGTATCTTGCCCATCGGCACGCCGCCCCGTGGAATAGCCAGCACCAGGGGATGGGCGTCGCAGTACCGGGAGAGCGCTTCGGCCAGCCGCGCGGCGGCCTCGTTCCTGTCCTGGAAAGTCATGACATCACCTCTTGCCGGCAAGGGGTTAGCTGGCTAGCCGGCCAGCGACTTCCATCGACGCCGTACGACGAAGTGTCTGCCAGGCTAGACGGCCCCCACGCGCGCCATGACCGCCCTGCCCGCCGGGTTGCCATGCCAGCCACCGGGCGGGCTTGCGGCCATCAAGCGCGGTGCCAATGAACATACAGGGTCTCGTCGGCGTCGGGATAGTCGATTTCCAGCTTGCCCCGATACGCATGATGCACGGCAGAGCCGATATCGCGTGCCAGGTGAAAGCCCGTGGTCGTGATGGTGATGCGATCCGCCTGAGCCTGCGTCGCCATGATGCGCTCCATCGGATGACTCTCTCTCATCAGGGCTTCGCGGTGCCGCACCAGCCCGAGAATCTCGTCCCGGTGCGCCTGCTGGAACGCCCCATCCAGCGTCAACTGCGCCGCGGGCACATGGTCGGCGACGCGGTGGCAGGCCGGGCACATCAGCGCCTTGGCGCCGGGCGGCACGGCCCGCCATTGCCAACGTCCTTTCAGTAAGACCGCGTGGCAAGCAGGACAGGAAGCGACGGCAGGCGCCTGCCCCGGCTGCTTGTAGGCATCGTGGATGAGATCCTCGGGAATTCGGTCCCAACGGGCCGGCCTGACCTGGCTCGAACGCTCACGGACTTTCATGTCTGGCTCCTGAAATCGACTCGGGCAGCGCCCATGCGGCCTGCCTGCTGTATGGCGGACTCACCTGGCGAGCCCGCCCACTGGAACGCCCGCCCATGCTCATCGCATGCCACTCGGCGCCCCGAACATGTGCTCGTGCTTGCGCTGGCACGGGGTGCAGCGTTTGGCCGTGGGATAGGCTTGCAGCCGCGGATAAGGAATGGGTTCGCCGCAGTCCAAGCACACGCCGTAGCTGAGCCTGGCGATCCGCTTACGCGCCACCGCTATGTCGGCCAGTTCCATGCGATAGTGTTCCGCCACGGCATCGTCCATGCGCTCCTCGGTGCCATGCTCGGCGAGATCCGCGTCGTCGCTCCCGCCGCGCTCGGCGGACACAGTACGGGAAACGGCTGCGGCATCCGCCTGGCCACGGATCCTTTGCTCTGCGCTGTCCAGCAAGGTGACGAGGCTGGAGAGTTGCTCTTTCGTTAAAGTTAAATCGGACATCGTCGACTCCCGGGCGCGGCAAAGTGCCTTCGGCGTAGCGCGCTGAACCCTCGTTCCGCTTCAATCTTCAATATAGTTGGTGGCTGCCAGTTAGCTTGATCCGCGTCAATCTCACTTCCGGCCATGCGCAGAGCTAGCCGCAGGCATGGTGCGCGTGGGCGCGGATGCAGCCTGCTCGATCGCATCGGCGACATCGCCCCGCGCCAGCGGCTCGTCCAACCCCAGCGTGCTGCATGCCGCCTTGCGCACAGGGACTGGCGCCTCGCGTACGCCATCGATGCGGATCAAGCGGCGCCAGTCGGCGTGACCTAGGATAAATGCTGGGCACCGCCGAGGATGTCGCCATGCACGAGACGATGCGCGCAATGATTTTCGAAGGCACCGGGCCGGCCCTGCGCCTGGCGCGAGTCCCCGTGCCAATTCCCGGCCCAGGCGAAGTACGTATCGCCGTGAGCACTTGCGGCGTCTGCCGCACCGACCTGCACATTGTCGACGGCGAACTCGCGCACCCGAAAGCGGCGCTCATTCCCGGACACGAAGTCGTCGGCAGGGTCGAGTCCTGTGGCGCTGGCGTGACAGACCTTGCCCCGGGCGACCGGGTTGGCGTGCCGTGGCTCGGGCAGACCTGCGGGCACTGTGGCTATTGCGCCGCGGGTCGCGAAAACCTGTGCGATACGCCGCAGTTCACCGGCTATACGCGTGACGGCGGCTACGCCGAGTACGTGGTAGCCGACCGCCGCTATTGCTTCCCGATCCCGGATCACTACGACGACGAGCATGCGGCGCCGTTGCTGTGCGCGGGCCTGATTGGCTACCGCACACTGCGCATGGCGGGCAACGCCCGTGAGGTCCGGTCTATCGGCATCTACGGATTTGGCGCGGCGGCCCACCTGGTGACGCAGATCGCCGTCGCCCAGCGGCGCGAGATCTTTGCCTTCACACGGCCCGGCGATGCCGCCGCCTGCCAGCTCGCCCGTGACACCGGGGCGTGCTGGACCGGTCCGAGCGACCAGCCCGCGCCGCAGCCGCTCGATGCCGCGCTGATCTTCGCACCGGTGGGTGCGCTGGTGCCGATGGCGCTGCAAGCCGTCGCCAAGGGCGGTACCGTGGTTTGCGGTGGCATCCACATGAGCGATATTCCGGCCTTCCCCTATCGCCTGCTATGGGAGGAGCGGTCGATCGTGTCGGTGGCCAACCTCACGCGCGACGACGGGCTGGAACTGATGCGAATCGCCCGGGCCACGCCGCTGCGCACCACCACGACGGTCTATCCGCTGGCGCAGGCCAATGCGGCGCTGGCCGACCTGCGCACGGGCCGCCTGGCAGGCGCGGCGGTACTGCGCATCGCCTAGCGTGCCTGCTGCCGGTGTGATTGGCAGGCAGCAAGGCAGAGGGCCGGCTAGTGAGCGTCGCCAAACGTGACATTGCTTGGGCAACCGACACATTGAACACGGTACAAAACACGGCACCAAACACGGCACCAATTAGAACTCCCCTTCCAAAAAGTGCCCCCTTCGGCACCAACTTGCGCTAGATCAAGTTCGCACCCCACCTCGCCGGATAGCATTCGAACCTACGCCGTCGCCCCGCGGATCAAGGTCTGTCTTTGTCGTCTCCCCTCCCCTTTGCCCGACACCCTGAAACCCCTGGAGCGCCCGGCGGCATTCCATCATTCAGCGCACAGGTGCACAGGTAGCCGATGAAACTCAAACCAAGCTGGGGTATAGCGGTATTGTTCGTTGCCGGCGCCATTGGCGCTGCCGCGTGGTGGCTTGGCAGCCAGCGCGATCCGTGGCCGGCTGATGTGGTCCACAGCAACGGGCGCATGGAGATCGGCCGCCTTGACGTGGCGGTGAAGTATCCGGGCCGCGTCATCGATCTGCCGGTTCGCGAGGGCGATGCCCTGGCTGCGGGCGCCGTGGTGGCCCGACAGGATGACGCCGAATTATTGACTCAACTCAGCCTTGCCACTGCAGCCCGCGAGCGTGCCGTGCAGGCGGCGTCGCGCGCGCAGGCGGAGATCGAGGGGCGCGCGAGCCGCCAGCGGCTGGCGCGGCTGGAGTTGACCGAGGCGGTCAAGCTCTACCAGGACCGCCAGATTTCTTCCGTGGAGCGCGATCGCCGGCAGCTTGGCCTGGATGGCGAGAGCGCGGGCGTGACCGGCGCGCGCGCGGCGCTTGGCGAGGCCAACGCAGCGATCGCAGAGGCCGATGCCCAGATTGCCCGCCTGAAGATCCTGCTGGATGAGGCAACCATCCGCGCGCCGGTGGCCGGGCGTGTGGAGTATCGCGTGATCGAGGTCGGCACGGTGCTGCCGGCGGGCGGCCGCGTGGTGTCGCTGCTGAACCTGGCCGATATGTATTTCACGGTGTTCCTGCCCGCGGGTGCTGCCGGCAAGCTGGCTATTGGCGACGAGGCGCGCATCGTGCTGGACGCAATGAAGGACGAACCGATCCCGGCCCGTGTCAGCTTTGTGGCCAGCGAGGCCCAGTTCACCCCCAAGTATGTCGAGACCGATGCCGAGCGCGCCAAGCTGATGTATCGCGTCAAGCTGCAGCTGGCGCCCGAGGTTGCCCAGCGTTACGCGGCCAAACTGAAAGCCGGCATGACGGGCGATGGCTTCGTGCGCCTGGATGCCAGGCAGTCCTGGCCCGCTGCGCTGACGCTGCCCCGGCAGCCGGCCTGACGCCATGCCAAGCCCGCACCCCAACGGTGCCACGGCCATCCGGATCGATGGCTTGTCGCACCGCTACGGCACCAGCGTGGCGCTGGACAATGTGTCGCTCACGCTGCCCGGCAATGCCACCATCGGCCTGATCGGCCCCGATGGCGTCGGTAAATCGACGCTGCTCGGCGTGATTGCCGGGGTCAAGCGTATCCAGCAGGGCCATGCCGCCGTGCTGGGCGCGGACTTGCGCGACCGGCAGGCGCGCGAGGCGCTGTTGCCGCGCGTGGCGTTCATGCCGCAGGGGCTGGGACGCAACCTGTACCCGACGCTGTCGGTCTACGAGAACGTGGACTTCTTTGCCCGGCTGTTTGGCCTGGGCGGCGCCGAGCGGCGCCAGCGCATCGAGCGCCTGCTGGCCGCCACCGGGCTGGCGCCCTTCCCCGACCGTCCGGCGGGCAAGCTCTCGGGCGGCATGAAGCAGAAGCTCGGCCTGTGCTGCGCGCTGGTCCACAACCCGGACCTGCTGATTCTCGACGAGCCCACCACGGGCGTGGACCCGCTGTCGCGGCGCCAGTTCTGGACCCTGGTGGAGGATCTGCGCGCCGAGCACAGCAATATGACGGTGATCGTCGCCACCGCGTATATCGAGGAGGCGCAGCGCTTCGAGCATCTGGTGGCCATGGATGCGGGCAAGGTGCTGGTGTGCGACCCTACCGCCGATGTGCTGGCGCGCGCGGGCACCGGCGACCTGGAGCAGGCCTATATTTCGCTGCTGCCGGCGGCCCGGCGCGGCGATGCCACGGGGCTGGTGATCCCGCCCCGCCCGCCGGATGGCGACAAACCCGCCATCGAGGCCGAGGGGCTGACGCGGCGCTTCGGTGCCTTTACCGCCGTGGACAATGTGAGCTTTCGCATCGAGCGCAGCGAGATCTTCGGCTTTCTCGGCTCCAATGGCTGCGGCAAGACCACCACCATGAAGATGCTGACCGGGCTGCTGGATGCCACCAGCGGCACCGCGCGCCTGCTCGGCCAGACCATCGACGCCGGCGATATGCGTACCCGCATGCGGGTGGGCTATATGTCGCAGGCGTTCTCGCTGTATGAGGAGCTGACGGTACGGCAGAACCTGGACCTGCATGCCAGGCTCTACCGGATGGAGGGCGAGCGCGCGCAGAAGGCGGTCGGGCAGGCCCTGCTCGATTTCGAGCTGGACCAGCATGCCGATGCGCGGCCTGCCGCCCTGTCGCTCGGCATCCGCCAGCGCCTGCAGCTGGCTGCGGCCTGCCTGCACCATCCGGAAGTGCTGATCCTCGACGAGCCCACCTCCGGCGTGGACCCCGGCGCGCGGGACATGTTCTGGCGCCATCTGGTCCAGCTGTCGCGCCAGCAGCGCGTGACGATCTTCGTTTCCACGCACTTCATGAACGAGGCGGCGCGCTGCGACCGCATCTCCTTCATGCACCGCGGCCGCGTGCTGGCCGTGGGCAGCCCGGACGCGCTGCGGGAAAGCTGCGGCGCGCGGACGCTGGAGGATGCGTTCGTCAGCTACCTGGAGCAGGCGGAGACCCCGGAGAACGGCGCTGCCGCTGCTGCTGCGGCTGCGGCGAAGGCAGCGCCCGCGCCGCCCGCCCCATCCCCCGCGCCGGCCGACAGGCCAGCCGCGCATGCCGGCGGCTCGCGGCTGGCGCGGACCTGGGCGTTCGCCAGGCGCGAGGCCATGGAGCTCGCGCGCGACCGGCTCCGGCTGGCATTCGCCATCCTCGGCCCGATCGTGCTGCTGTGCGCCGCGGCGTGGAGCGTGTCCTTCGATGTAGAGAACGTGCGCTTCGCCGTGCTGGACCGTGACCAGAGCCGTGCCAGCCGCGAGCTGGTGGAGCAGTTCTCCGGCTCGCGCTACTTCGTGCAGACCGATGGCGTGCACAGCGAGGCGGACGCCGACCGGCGCCTGCGCGCCGCAGCCGCCATGCTGATCGTCGAGCTGCCGCCCGGCTTCGAGCGCGACCTGCTGGCCGGGCGCCAGCCGCAGCTCGCATTCCGCATCGACGGGTCCAGCCCGTTCCCGGGCGCCACCACGCGCGCCTATGTCACCGGCGTGCTGCTGGCCTACGCCAATGGGCAGATGCGCGCGCAGCCGGCACGCCCGGCAGCGCTGCCGGTGTCGATCGAGACGCGCTTTATCTACAACCAGGAGTTCCGCAGCATCTACGCGATCACGCCAGGCATCATCATGCTGGCGCTGATCCTGATCCCGACCATGCTGACCGCGCTCGGCGTGGTGCGGGAGAAGGAGATGGGGTCGATCACCAACCTCTATGCCTCGCCGGCCAGCGTGGGCGAGTACCTGATCGGCAAGCAGCTGCCCTACGTGGGGCTGGCGATGATCAGCTACCTGACCCTGGTGGCGCTGGCCATCGTGCTGCTGCAGGTGCCGCTGAAGGGCTCCTTCCTCGCCTTGTCGATCGGCGCCGCGCTGTTCGTGCTGGCGGCCACCGCGCTCGGGCTGCTGATGTCGACCTTCGTGCGTTCGCAGGTGGCGGCCATCTTCGGCACCGCGATCCTGTGCCTGATTCCATCGGTCAACTTCTCCGGCCTGCTGTATCCGGTGTCGACGCTGACAGGCAGCAGCTACTGGATCGGCCTGGGGTTTCCGTCGTCGTGGTTCCAGCTGGTCAGCCTTGGCAGTTTTACCAAGGGGCTTGGCGCGGGCAGCTTCGGCACCATGTACCTGGCCTTGCTGGGTTTCGCGCTGCTGTACCTGGCGGGCGCGCGTCTGCTTCTGCGCAAGCAGGAAGCATAGCCGGGAGATGCCGCGATGAACCAATGGTGCAAGAACGTGGCCCGGCTGTGCGGCAAGGAGCTGCGCAGCCTGTTCAGCGATGTGACGCTGATGGCGCTGATCGTTTTTGCCTTCACGCTGGCCGTGCATTCGGTCGCCAAGGGCATCAAGGCCGAGGTGTCGAACGCATCGGTGGCCATCGTGGATGCCGACCACTCCGAGCTCTCGCGCCGCCTGCACGATGCGATCCGGCCGCCGTATTTCAAGACGCCGGTGGATGTGGACCGGCACGCCGTCGAGGCGGAAATGGACCGGGGACGCTATATCTTCGCCATCGAGATCCCGCCGCGCTTCGAAGCCGACGTGCTGGCGGGAAGAACGCCGGCGGTGCAGGTGCTGGTCGATGCCACCGCGATGACCCAGGCGGGCCTCGGGGCCAGCTACCTGCAGCAGATCTTCGCGCGGGAGGCACTTGAATTCCTGCACGCGCGGGGCATCGAGGCGCAGCTGCCCGTGCGCGCGGAGAGCACGGTGCTGTTCAATCCCAATACGGAGTCGCACTGGTTCACGTCGACCATGCAGATCGTGGTGAATATCACGGTGCTGGCCATCATCCTGGTAGGTGCGGCGGTGATCCGCGAGCGCGAGCACGGCACCATCGAGCACTTGCTGGTGATGCCGGTGCGCGCCAGCGAGATCGCGGTGGCGAAGATCCTGGCCAATGGCGCGGTGATCTTCCTGGCGTCCCTGCTGTCGCTGTGGCTGGTGGTGCATCTGTGGCTGGATGTGCCGCTCACCGGTTCGATGGGGCTCTTTGCGCTGAGCACCGCGCTCTACCTGTTCTCGGTGACGGCGCTGGGCATGTGGCTGGCGACCATCGCGCCGGCGATGCCGCAGTTCGGCCTGCTGGCGGTGCCGACCTATGCCGTTGCCTACCTGCTGTCCGGCGCCGCCACGCCGGTGCAGAGCATGCCGCAGGCGATGCAGCACGCGGTGCAGTTCCTGCCGACCACCCAGTTCGTCACGCTCACGCAGGCCATCCTGTTCCGCGGCGCGGGCGTGGATGTGGTGTGGCCGCAGTTGCTCGGCGTGACAGCGGCAGGCGGGATCTTCCTGGCCCTGGCGCTCACGCGGTTCCGCTCCATGCTGGCGCAGCAAGGATAGACCGCCATGCCTGACCACACTGACCATATTTACCACGCACGCCTTTCCGCCAGCCCGCTCACCCAACGGATTCCCGCCTTGAGTACCTATCCACGACGCGGCATCCTCGCCGGCCTCATTACTAGCTTCGCAAGCATCGCCGCCGTCGGCCTGGCCGGCTGCGCCACGGTCGACGTCACCGTGCCCGACAGCATCGCGGCGCCGGCCGCGTTCAGGGAAGCCCCCGCCGAGGGCGCGCCGGCTGCGGCGCAGGACCTGGCGCAGTGGTGGCGAAACTGGAACGACCCGGAACTGACGCGGCGCGTGACCGAGACGCTGGCGGCCAATCTCGATCTGCGCGTGGCCCAGGCGCGCGTGGCCGAGGCACGCGCGATCGGGCAGGTTGCGGAATCGGCGCTCTACCCGACGCTGTCGGCGCAGGCCCGCGCGGCGCGCGGCGTGGCCGACTTGCGCAGCCCCCCGGGCCTGCCCGATACCTCGCCCGGCCTTGACGGACATCTTGCCGGACTGACCGTGGCCTGGGAGGTCGACGTCTTCGGCGGCCGCCGCAGCGACGCGCAAGCCGCCGCGGCCGTTGCCCTCAGCGCGCAAGAGCGCCTGCGCGGCACGCGCCTGGTGATCGCCGCCGACGTGGCCGAGAACTACCTGGCGGCGCGCGGCCTGCAGCGCCGCCTGCAGCAGCTGGACCGGAGCACGGCAATCGTCGGCCAGTTGCTGAGCTATACCCGCGCGCGCTACGCGGCCGGACAGGCACTGTCCTACGATGTCGACCGCGTGAGCGAACAGCTTGGCGCATTGCAGGCGCAGCGCCCGGTGCTGACCAGCCAGATCTCGATCCGGGAACGCCGCCTTGCGGCGCTCGCCGGCCAGGTGCCGCAGGCCGCGGCGGCGCTGTCGCCGCCGCCCGCGCTCTTCGTGCCGGCGCCGCCTGCCGGCCAGCTGCCGTCCGACGTGATCGAGCGGCGCCCGGATGTGCGCGCCATGGCCGCGCTGGTCCGCGCGCAGGCTGCCCGGCTTGGCAGCGCCAAGGCGGAACGGTTCCCCCGGTTTTACCTGACGTTCCTCGGCCAGGACGGGCGCCTGCACGTGGACGGGCTGCCAGCGCTGAGCGGCACCGGCGGGCTGGTGGGCGTCGGCGTGCAGTTGCCGATCTTCACCGCGGGCCGCGTCCAGGCCGGCATCGATGCCGGCGACGCCCGCCTGCAGGCCGCGCAGGCGGAATACAACCAGGCGGTGCTGCGCACGCTGGAGGAAGTGGATAACGCCTACAGCCAGCGCAGCAGCCTGGACCAGCGCGGCGCCCGGCTGGCCGAGGTGGTCGCCACCGCGCAGCGCAACAGCCGGAGCGCCACGCGCCTCTACGAAGGCGGCCGCCGCACGCTGCAGGATGTGCTGGACGCGCGCGTCGGCGCGCTGCAGCGGGAGGACGAACTGATCCAGACGCAAACGGCGCAGGCGCTGGCGGCCGTGCAGCTATATCGAGCGCTCGGCGGAGAATGGCCGGGCGATGCGGCATCCGCCCGGCCCGGTATTGAATAGTCAATTGCCAGCCGCACGTGTCACGCGAACGGGAATGGATTTGTATGACGGCGTGCCGCTTTCCTTGTCGATGTAGTCAAGCGGTACCAGGACGTTCGCCTCCGGATAATAGGCGGCCACCGATCCCCGAGCGATGCTGTAGGCGATCGCCGTGATGTTCTTGAGCCGCAGCGGCCTGTCCGAGACGATCGTTTCGATGTCGACCAGGTCTCCGTGTTCCAGTCCATGCGACGTCAGGTCGGCCTCGTTCATGAACAGCACGTCGCGGCGCCCGAACACACCACGATAGCGATCATCCAGGGCGTAGATCGTGGTGTTGTACTGGTCATGGCTGCGGATCGTGATCAGGCGCAGCACGTTCTCACCCCCGAGAACCTCGGCATCCTCGTGCACGCCGCCATACACGGAGAACTCGGCCTTGCCCGAGGGCGTCAGCCACTTGCGCTCGGTCGGCGGCAATGGAAGGCGGAAGCCGCCCGGCGTCCGGATGCGTTCGTTGAAGGCTTCGAACCCCGGGATGGTCCTGTCTATCAGGTCACGGATCTTGTCGTAGTCGGCAATCAGCTCCAGCCATGGCACCTTGCTGTCCGGCAAGGTTGCGTGCGCGATGCCGGCAACGATGGCCGGCTCCGAGCGCAACTGCTCGGAAGCAGGAGCAAGCTTGCCGGCCGAGGCGTGGACCATGGACATCGAGTCTTCCACCGTGATGGATTGAGGCCCGCTCTGCTGCACATCGAGCTCGGTACGGCCAAGGCACGGGAAGATGTAGGTTTCCTTCGCCACCAGCAGGTGCGTGCGATTGAGCTTGGTGCCGACGTGCACGCTCAGGTCGAGCTTTGCCATCGCCGGAAAGGATTGCTCGGGATCCGGAAGCGCCACGGCGAAGTTCCCGCCCAGGCAGATCAGGGCCTTCGAGGAACCGTTGATCATCGCCTCCATGGCGTTGACGGCGTCGTGCCCGTGTTCACGGGGAAGCTGGAAGCCGAAGACGCCCTCGAGCCGCCCGAGGAAGTCCTCCGACGGCTTCTCCGTGATGCCGACCGTGCGGTTTCCCTGGACGTTGGAGTGCCCGCGCAGCGGACAGATGCCAGCGCCTGGCTTGCCGAAATTACCGCGCAACAGCAGCAGGTCGGCGATCAGGCGGACATTGGCCGTGCCCTTGTTGTGCTGAGTGACGCCCATGCCGTAGGTGACAATCACGGCGTTCGACTTCGCATAGGCGATAGCCACCTGTTCGAGATCGGCTTGCAATAGTCCGCTCGCCTTTTCGATATCCTCCCATGTCGTGGCCTCAAGATCCGCAGCGAAGGCGTCGAAGCCGGCCGTGTGCGTGGCGATGAATTCGCGGTCAAGCACGTTGCCCTGCTCCGCCTCCATCGCCATCAGTGACTTCATGATGCCCTTGAGTGCTGCCGCGTCGCCGCCGGCGTTGACCTGGAAATAGGTCGAGGCAATCCGGGTCGAGCCGTAGGTGGCCATCTCAAGCCAATTCTGCGGATCGGCGAAGCGCTCCAGGGCACGTTCGCGCAGCGGATTGAATACGATGATGGGCACGTTGCGCCGTGATGCCTCGTGCAGCGTGCCCATCATCCGCGGATGATTCGTGCCCGGGTTGTGGCCGATCGCGATGATGAGATCGCACTTGTCGAAGTCGTCAAGCGATACCGTGCCTTTGCCGATGCCGATCGATTGCGGCAGCCCGACACTGGTCGGCTCGTGACACATGTTCGAACAGTCAGGGAAATTGTTCGTGCCGTACTCCCGCACAAAGAGCTGGTACAGGTAGGCGGCCTCGTTCGAGGCCCTGCCAGACGTATAGAACTCCACCTGGTCTGGCGGCAAGCCGCGCAGGATCTGCCCGATCCGGCCGAATGCCTCCTCCCACTCGACAGCGCGGAACGTATCCGTGGCGCGGTCGTATGCGAGCGGATGCGTCAGCCGGCCCATGTCCTCCAGCTCGAAATCCGAGCGCTGCAGCAGCGATGACACGGTGTTGTTCGCGAAAAACTCAGGGCGCACGCGCTTGGTCGTCGCCTCCCACGTGACGGCCTTCGCGCCGTTCTCGCAGAACTGGAAGTTGGAGCGGTGCTCCTTGTCGGGCCAGGCGCAACCCGGGCAATCGAAGCCGTCCGGCTGATTGGTCCGAAGCAGCGTGATCGGGGCCTTGATGGTTTCCATCTGCAGCCGGATGGCCTGGGCCGTCGCTCGCAGCGCTCCCCAGCCGCCAGCAGGGCCGTCGTATTCCCTGATGCCGGGCACTTCGCGTCGATTGGTCATTTGATGAACTCCATGGATGAAAACTGTGGCGCTATGCGATCGAGCCGATTTGACGCGCCTCGCTATCTCTATCGACTATGCGGCCGGCTTCTTCGGCTTTGATCCGGCGGAAAACGCGGTGTCCTTTGGCTTGGGCTCGGCCTGGCGCTTGTCGAACCGTATGTCACCGCTGTCCTTGTCGTAGTCGATCGTGGCGCTGTCGCCCGACTTCAGCGCGTCGCCGAGAATCTCCTTCGCCAGACGCGTTTCGATGATCTGGCGAATCTGGCGCTTCAGTTCGCGTGCGCCAAACTCGGGCTGGTAGCCGACGTCGACCAAATGGTCGACGAGCGCCTCGCCAAAGCTGAGCGTGATGTCTTGTGCCGCCGCGGTACGCACGATGCGATCGAGCTGGATGTGTACGATCGCGCGGATATTCTCCTTGGCGAGTGCGTTGAACACGATGATCTCGTCGATCCGGTTCAGGAACTCTGGACGGAAGTGCCCCTTCAGCACGTCCATCAGCGCCTCGCGGACTGCCTTGTCAGGTTTGCGCGCGGCCTCGGGCCGCGCCAGGTTGGCCATGATGATGGAGGCCCCGAGGTTGCTGGTAGCGATCAGGATCGTGTTGCTGAAGTCGACCACGCGGCCTTTGCCGTCGGTGAGCCTGCCGTCGTCGAACACCTGCAGCAGCACGTTGTAGACGTCGGGGTGCGCCTTCTCGATCTCGTCAAGCAGGATCACGCTGTACGGGCGCCGCCGCACGCGTTCGGTCAGCTGGCCGCCCTCTTCGTAGCCCACGTAGCCCGGCGGCGCGCCGATCAGCCGCGCCACCGCGTGGCGCTCCATGTACTCGGACATGTCGATGCGGATGATCGCCTGCTCGTCGCCAAACACGGTTTCGGCCAAGGCCTTCGCAAGCTCCGTCTTGCCCACGCCGGTGGGTCCCAGGAACAGCAGGGTCGCGATCGGCCTGTGCGTCTGGCCGAGGCCCGCGCGCGACAGACGTACCGCGTCGCTCACCGCGACCACCGCATCTTCCTGGCCAACCACCCGCTCACGCAACTTCGCCTCCATGGCGAGGAGTTTCTGCCGTTCTGCCTGCGTGAGCTCCGCGACCGGAATGCCGGTGAGACGAGACACGACCTCAGCCACTGTCGCCACCGTCACCTCGAGCGTCTCCGAGCCGGTCTTTCGCTGCCACGCCTCCATCGCCTCGTCGAGCTGCTTCTGCTTCTCGCCGATGCGCTCCTCGAAGCGCTTCGCCTCGTCGAAGCGCTTGCGCGACGACGCATAGTCCTGCTCGCGCTTGAGCTGCGCGGCTTCCGCTTCCAGTTCCTGGATCGCCGCCGGACGAGATGTCGCGCCGATCCGCACCCGTGCCGCAGCCTGGTCGATCAGGTCGATCGCCTTGTCGGGCAGGAAACGCGACGTGATGTAGCGATCCGCGAATTCGGCCGCCGCGACAAAGGCATCGTCGGAGAAGGTCACCTGGTGATGTGCCTCCAGCTTGTCACGCAAGCCGCGCAGGATCACGATGGTCTGCTCGACGCTCGGCTCCGGCACGAGGACCGGCTGAAAGCGCCGCTCAAGTGCCGCATCCTTTTCGATGTACTTCTGGTATTCGTTCAGTGTCGTTGCACCGATCAGGCTGAGCTCGCCCCGCGCCAGCGCAGGCTTGAGCACATTGGCGATGTCAAGACCGCCCTCGCCTCCGCCCTGCCCGGCCCCGACGATCGTGTGCAACTCGTCCACGAACAGGATCAGCGCGTCCTGCTTCGCGGTGACCTCCTCGATCAGCTTCTGCGCACGCTCCTCGAATTCGCCGCGGTACTTCGCTCCCGCAACCATCGCGTTGATGTTCACCTCGACGAGCCGCTTGTCGCGCAGGACTTCCGGCACGTCGCCGTTGACGATCCGCTGCGCGAGTCCTTCCACGATGGCCGTCTTGCCCACACCCGGCTCGCCGATCAGCACGGGATTGTTCTTCTTGCGCCGGGCGAGCACCTCGATCGTGCTCTCGATCTCCTGCGCGCGGCCCAGCACCGGATCGAGCTTGCCCTGGCGCGCCATCGCGGTGAGATCGCGGCCAAACTTGTCCAGGTTGGGCGTGCCTGTGCCGCCTTCGATGCGGCCATCCTCCGCGCCCTTGCCCACCACCTTGACGACCTTCTGGCGCAGGCCTTCCGGTGTCACGCCATATTTCTTGAGCAGGGCACCCGCGATGCTCTCGGGTACCGCGGCAAGGCCGATCAGCAGATGCTCGGGCCCGACGTACGAGTGACCCAGCTCGTGCGACGCCTGGAAGGCAAACTGAAAGGCCTTCTTCAAACGCGGCGATATCGTCATCCGGTCGAGTGGCGCGTCGGGGGCCGCCTCCCCCGTGCGCGCGTGCTCGTCGATATAGGCCTTGATGTCCTGCGAAGAGATCTTGAGTTCCTTGAGCAGCGCGCCGGCAATGTCGTTGTCGGCAAGCACGTACAGAAGATGTTCCGTGTCGAGCTCGGCGCGGCGCAACTCGTGCGCCTTTTCTGCCGCGCGCTGCAACAGCTCTAGTGTCTGCTCGCTGAAGGCGTCAGTGGCATCGACCGATTCGCGCGGCACCTCGGCGGAGAACGCGCTCGCATCGTCGGCCTCGCCGCCCATGCCCCCAAACAGATGGGACAATCCGCCTCCCCCGCTCAGCAGGGAATCGAACGGGTTCAGCATGTTCTGGTGCCGCAACATCTGCCGGTAGTGATAGTCGCAGATTGAGAGCGTCCTGCGCTCGCCGTTCTCTATCACGGCGACACGGGCAACCGCGGGGCGTGCATTACAGATATCGCAGAGGTCTGGCATGGCGTGAGGATCCCTGTTGGTCGAAGCGTAGAGACTGTTCGAATCGGATGCGGCATGGCAGCCGGGCTGTGCTGGCATTGCGAGGCCAAGCCAAGCCAAGCCACTGGAATCATCCAGCTGTTGACTGATTTTTCTGCCCCTGTCTTGGTGAGTTTCTGACTTCGTGGCAGTAAGATCAGCCTGTGGCTAACATAGCTGATCGCCAAGCCGCCGCAAAGATACAGTTGATAGCGATCGGTGCGCGTCGACTGTGCTCTCCCTCTTTTCCGTCCGTTCTGTGAAGGAAAATTGGATGGCATGCGATTGGTGCGGCGGCACGGCTCCTGATCGCCGGGCACGGCAGAGAGACCGTTTAGAGCACAGTGGGATCGGCTTGCACAATGCGATGCGGCAGAGGCCTTGCTGTGCTCTTGCCCGGTCCCTGACGTTCGTTGAGAATGCTCGAGCACCGACGCAATGACGCGCCGACGCGCAGCGGCCAGTCAAAGGAAGCCTTCAAATGAACAATCTCCATCGGCAGTTGGCGCCAATCTCCAACGTTGCTTGGGAGCAGATTGAGCAGGAAGCATCCCGCACCCTCAAACGCTACTTCGCGGCTCGGCGTGTTGTCGATGTGATTGGGCCGAAGGGTCTCGCACTCTCCGCGGTCGGTACGGGCCAACTGCGGGAAATCGCGCCACCGGGCGAAGGCATCGAAGCGGTCCAACGGGATGTGCGGGCGCTGGTGGAACTACGGGTCCCGTTTGCGCTGTCGCGCCTGGAGATGGATAGCGTCGAGCGTGGGTCGAACAATCCCGACCTGCAGCCACTGAAGGATGCGGCGCGCAAGCTCGCACAGGATCGGGAGCACACTCACACGCCCAGCTCCTGAAACGCGTGGCCATTGGCTTGCAGTTCCTTCAGGAGCCCGGCCGGCAGGTCGCTCTGCCAGACATGCCCTTCGAACTGCCACTGACTTGCATCCTGGAGGTCGGGCAGGCCTGCCCCCTTCAGCACGTAGAGCCCCAGCGTCGGCTTCTTGAGATGGATGTAAAAGTCAAATTCCTGCATGTTCGGGCTCCCCACTAAAACGCAAGGTCCTGCCTTGGCCAAGCCGCACTTGTCAATAGACACCGCCGGTCGATGAACCCAGGGTCCATCCTCGTATTCAATGAGACTTGAATCCAATTGCCCCCATCGCGAGCCGGATGAGTGCCGCGACCAAAGCGACTGACAGCACGCCGGCGGCCCAGAGTCCGATCAGCCAAAATAGTTCTTTCCAGCGGCTGCGCCACCTTGAAGCCCGATCTAGCCTATTGTTCATCTCTCTGATCCTCAGGAGGGATTAGCGACGCTCGCGTTCGGCGAACTTAACCTTCCCGCGAAGCAAGTCAGCCATCCACCCAGCATAGGCACCTTTGAATGATAGGATAGACAGCGGTCCAGCTATCGCGAGGTTATTTCGAGGTTATCGCGAACGGCCATTGATCATTCCACCATTCTTGAAACTCGTCCTGGAAGACACTCGTCAACATGGCAAACATCGTCCCCGAGCAGCAAGCCGTAAGCAGTCCGATCACCCGTAGCGCGATCTTCATCGTCGCAGTCGTGTCCGCAGGCGAGAACAGCGCAGATACAGTGCGCGCGTTGTGCGCGGATATCGGCGCCCTCGTTCGTGCCGTGGGCAAGCGAGTCCCCGGCGGCAACCTCTCGTGCGTCTGCGGATTTGGTTCGGATGCCTGGGACAGACTGTTCGCAGCCCCGCGTCCGGCCAGCCTGCATGCCTTTCGCGAATTTGGTGCCGGCGATCGCCGCGCCATGGCGACACCGGGCGACCTGCTCCTGCACATTCGCGCCGACCAGATGGATCTGTGCTTCGAACTCGCAACACAGTTGATGAGCCGGCTTGGCGCGGCCGTGTCGGTGGTTGACGAAATCCATGGCTTTCGCTACTTCGACATGCGCAGCATGGTCGGCTTTGTCGATGGCACCGAGAACCCGACGGGAGCCGAATCCATCCGCTTCACGATCATTGGTGATGAGGACGCCTCGTTCGCCGGGGGCAGCTACGTGATGGTGCAGAAGTATCTGCATGACATGGCTGGCTGGAATAATCTTTCCGTCGAGACGCAAGAGCGAATCATCGGCCGCACAAAGCTGTCGGACATCGAGCTCGATGCAGCGGTCAAGCCGTCGTCGTCGCATAGTTCGCTCACCACCCTCGAGGAAGACGGAGAGGAGGTGAAGATCCTGCGCGACAACATGCCCTTTGGACAGCCGGGCAAAGGCGAGTTTGGCACGTTCTTCATCGGGTATGCCCGCTCGCCCAAGCCGCTGGAGCAGATGCTTGAGAACATGTTCGTCGGGCGGCCGCCTGGAAACTATGACAGGCTGCTTGACTTCAGCAGGGCAGTCACCGGAGGACTGTTCTTCGTTCCTTCTGCCACGCTGCTGGAAGCCCTTGCCGAGCGTCACCCAAACGCCATTCAAGCGGATAGTGGGGGGCAAGGCTCCCCTTCGCCGTCCGAGGCGCAACGCCAGGACGGCTCCCTGAAGATTGGTTCGCTCAAAGCGGCATCGGAAGCCGATTGACCTCGTTGACCTCGGTGACCTGGTTGGCATGCTCGGCACCTGCTGACTCCCGCCGATCGGGAAGATCGGCTACGTGAATTGATAAGGCCGGACTGCCACCGTTTCCGCCGGCATCTCGCGATCGCAAAGCTCGAGAATCGACCGCTCGATATTGCGCGTCATGGCATCGAGCGCCAGCGCGTTCGGTGCCAGTCCGAAGGGCTCGGCGACTTCACTTGCGATCGCCTCCAGTGCGATCAGCGTGTAGGAGATGAAGACGCATAGCAATGGCGTGAAGAACTCCGTCGAGTCGACCAGGCCAAACGGAAGCAGTACGCAATAGGCGTAGACCGTGCGGTGCAGCAGCACGTTATAGGCAAATGGAATTGGCGTGGAGACGAGCCGCTCGCATCCCCCAAGCGCCTTACCCAACTCGTTGATCTGGGTGTCGAGTATCCAGCGCGTGGTGTCGGCTGCGGCGGCCTGTCCCTGGTAGCGGGCGAGGCTGCGGCGAAGGTCATTCAGCAAGGCCGTCGGCGTGTAGGATTTCCCATGCAATGCCGCCATTTGCTCAGGGCCGAGGAAGCGGCGCAGGTCCTCTGTCGGGTCGGTCGTGCGCAACCGATGCTTAAGCGCATAGATGAACGCGATCAGCGTATTGGCGAGCCGGGTGCGATCCGCCGCCGCCAGGTGTTCCGGCAGGTAGCAAAGCATCTGCGAAGTGAGCGAGCGCGATGCAATCAGCAGGTTGCCCCACAGGTGGCGAGCCTCGTTGAAACGGTCGTAGCTCGCGTTGTTCCGGAACGCGAGAAAGATGGCCAACGCCAGGCCAAACAGCGTGAATGGCGCCGTATTTAGCGGGATCTTTTCGCCAAACACCTTCCCATGGGTAAACACGGCGAGGCTGCTGACAGCCCCCATGAAAACAAGCTGGGGAATGATGGTTTGCAATACCGAACCGTTCCAGACGAACAGCATCAGGAACCAATTTTGTCTCGGCCTCACAATCATGGCGGCTTACTCTCCGGCATTGGTGCGGGTGGGGGAATGCGCCAGGGCTAGCTGGAGCAAACTGCGGTGCGGCCATGCAGTCCGGCAAAGGACCGGAACGCCGGCGCGACCGGTATCTGGCATGTGTCAGTGATAGCCGGCGTCGCCCTCGCGCACCTTGCCCCGGAATACCCGGTATTGCAGTGCGTTGTAGACCAGGATGACCGGTAGCACAATGACGGTGCCAACCAGCGCGAAGAGCTGGCTGGACGGGCTGGAAGAAGCCTCCCAGATCGTCAGCGACGGCGGAAGAATGTTCGGCCAGATGCTGATGATCAAGCCGCTATAGCCGAGAAAGCACAGCGCAAGCGTCAGGAGAAAGGGGGTCGCTTCGCGGCGCAGCCGGACTGCGCGGAAGATGCCCCAGACACAGGCCAGCACCAGGACAGGCACCGGCAGGAACCAGCCAAGGTTGYCGCTGCCGAACCAGCGACGGGCAACCGCGGGCAATCCCAGCACCGTCCAAAGGCTGACGATCGCGATGGCACCCAGCAGCACGCACACCAGAGGCCGCATCAGCAAGCGCATCTTGCGCTGCAGCTCACCGTCCGTCTTCAGGATCAGCCATCCGCAGCCCAGCGCGGCGTAGGTAAGGAGAACGCCGATGCCGCAGAACACGCTGAATGGCGAGAGCCAGTCGAACGGTCCACCGGCAAAGCGGCCATCGACGATCCGGATCCCCTGCAGGAGCGAACCCAGCACGATGCCCTGGCAGAAGGACGCCAGCGCGGAGCCGCCAATAAAGGCGAGATCCCACAGATGCTGCGTGCGGTTTGCCTTCGCCCGCAGCTCAAATGCCGCGCCCCGGAAGATCAGGCCGACGACCATCAGGATCAGCGGCAGATAGTTCGCCGGCAGCAGCGTAGCGTAGACGACCGGGAAGGCGCCGTACAGCCCCGCCCCCCCGAGCACCAGAAAGGTCTCATTCCCATCCCACACCGGCGCGACGGTATTGAGCATCACTTGCCGGTCGCCTTTGGCTTCGAAGAATGGAAACAGGAGGCCGATGCCAAGATCAAATCCATCGAGCATCACATAGATGAAAACGCCGAGGCCGATGATGGCGGCCCATATCACGGGCAGATCGATTGACATGGAATCATTCTCCTTCCAGCGCATCTGATGGTGCGGCCAGTGCGCGGCTGCGCAATCCTGGGTGCCTGAGCGATGCGGCGGCATGCGAGTTCAGCACCGGCCCGCGCGTCATCAGCTTCATCATGTAGTAGACGCCCATCCCGAAGACCAGGAAGTACACGATGACGAAAATCAGCAAGGAAACCCCGGCAAGCTGGGCGCTGATCGGAGAGACGGAATCTTCCGTGCGCAGCACGCCATACACGGTCCAGGGTTGGCGGCCGACCTCGGTCGTGATCCAGCCCGCCAGCAGTGCGATCAGCCCGGATGGCCCCATGCACAGCACAAGCCACTGATACCAGCGCGTTTCGTAGAGGCGGCCACGCTTTCTCAGCAGCAGGCCGAGCAGCGCGGTCAGCAGCATCAACATCCCGAGCCCCGCCATGATCCGGAACGTCCAGAACAGGATCGGCGAATATGGCCGGTCCTGCCGCGGAAACTCCTTCAGGCCGCGAATCACACCATCCCAGCTGTGCGTCAGGATCAGGCTGCCGAGATGAGGGACCTTCAGCGCGTAGCGTGTCTCTTCCGACTCCATGTCAGGAAGACCGAACAGATTGAGCGCCGTGCCACCCTTCTCCGTTTCCCAAAGACCTTCGATCGCTGCGATCTTGGCCGGCTGATACTCGCGCGTGTTGAGGCCATGCGCATCGCCCACGACGATCTGGACCGGTGTCACCAGGAGCAGGATCCACAGCGCCATCGAGAAGCTGCGCTTGACCGGCACATCGCGCCGCCCCTGCAACAAGTGCCAGGCGCCGCAGGCGGCGACCATGAATCCCGCCACGATGAATGCCGCGATTGTCATGTGTGCAAGGCGGTAGGGAAAGGACGGATTGAACACCACCTTCAGCCAGTCGACCGGGACAATGCGGCCGTTCTCCATGGCGAATCCTTGCGGGGTATGCATGAAGCTGTTCGACGCCAGGATCCAGAATGTGGAGATCAGCGTGCCCAAGGCAACCATCAGTGTCGCGAAGAAGTGCGCGCGGGCGCTCACCCGCTGCCAGCCGAACAGCATCACGCCGAGAAAGCCTGCCTCGAGAAAGAAGGCCGTCAGTACCTCATACGTCAGTAGCGGTCCCGTGATGTTGCCCGCGACCTGCGAGAACCCGCTCCAGTTCGTACCGAACTCGTAGGCCATCACAACGCCGGACACCACGCCCATGCCGAAACTGACCGCGAATACCTTCGACCAGAACAGGAACATATCCTTGTAGCTGCTATCCCCCGTCGTCAGCCAGCGCCATTCCAGCACGGCAAGGAAACTCGCCATGCCGATGCTGATCGCTGGAAAGACGATATGGAATGAAACGGTGAAGGCAAACTGCAGCCTGGCAAGATGTAAGGCATCGAAGATTTCCATGATTCTCACTTGCACCTGGAAGGAAAGGTCCACGGCATCAGCCAGGACCGCACGAGTCAAATCGAAGATCGCCCACGCGGATCGCGCGAGGCCGGGGACACGCTGAACCATCTGACCGGAGACACACCGAGACTGCGAGGGCACCAAATCTGGATACGACGATAGTGCAGTTTTGAGAGGGCATGCAAACGAATGTCGCTGCACGTGAACTGTATTCCGTCGATTCGTATTGAGCTGTGCCCGAAAAGCGGGTGCGCGTCGCGATAGCATGCAAACTGTGTCCTGCCTGACCGAAGTCGCRGCGTTCGCATACAGCGCGCGGCAACGGCAACGGTCATCGGATCTGTGCTCTAGCGATTCGGCCTGGCGGCGCATATAAATCCAACTGTCAGGCCAGATGCGGACTGCCCACGGCATGCGCCACGCCCGTGCTCTGGAACGGCGGCGCCTGCACCCGCGCACGATCTGAACGGCTGACTTAATGCCTTCAAGGGGTCCCCATGTTGCAATGCCCGTCCGTCATTGATCGAACCGGTAGCGTCGAGTGCACGGTGATACGCCACAGGCACGACGACGCGTATCCAATCTCGGATCACATTGCGGAAGAACTGCCCGTTGCGCTGGTGTTCAACGGCATCTCGCACGCCGTCATGATGGCCACGCCCATCCATCTGGAAGCATTCGCGCTGGGCTTCTCGCTCAGCGAAGGGATTGTCGAGCGCGTCTCCGACGTATTCGATATCGAGGCACTCTTCCATGCCGGCAGCGCGGAAGTAAGGCTGACAATTTCCCAGGAGGCGTTCGCCGCCTTGAAAGGAAGGCGGCGATCCCTCGCCGGGCGTTCGGGATGCGGCGTCTGCGGCATCGAGAGCATCGCGCTGCTGGACCTGGAGCCGACGCGCATTCTTCACGCAGGCTCGGCGGCTGACATCGGCATCGAATCCGTCTGGCGCGCCACGCGCGAGTTGCCCGAGCACCAGGTGCTCATGCGCAGGACAGGGGGCGTCCATGCCGCGGCATGGTGCGCCAGGGACGGTGCCGTGCTCGAGGTCTTCGAGGACGTCGGCCGGCACAACGCACTCGACAAGCTGATCGGCCAGCTTGCACGAAGCAAGACAGATACGCGTGCCGGTTTCGTTCTGCTTTCCAGCCGTGCCAGCTACGAGCTTGTGCGCAAGGCCGCGCGCCTCCATATCCCGATGATCGCGACAATCTCGGCCCCCACGACCCTCGCGATCGACATCGCGCGCCAGGCGGGGATACGGCTGCTCTGCTTCTGCCGTGGCGACGGCTTCGTGGAGTACACGCCAGTGGCCGGCGACGCGGCAATCGATGCCGCGGCTGCGAGCCAGCATCACGGAATGCGGTGAAGGGCCATGCGCCGATGCGCTTCCCGCAGGGCACTCCCGAGCTTCGCGATGTGTAACTGTACTCTTCGGATCCTGGGCGAACTGTATGCCCGACCCCGCTCGGGTCCGGCTTATGCTGAGTGCAAGCCACCCGCATTGGCGGACCGGCCGCTCTCGCCCTCCGGCCCGAAGCCTTAAAGGCAGATGCCGGAGACCGGCCCTTCCACAGCCTCGCCTCGCATGCCACCGGATAGATCGTGAGCGCCATCAAGCAGAACGTTGTCTCCCTCTTTGCCGACACCCGCACATCGGCTGACGTCGATGCCGGCGTCCTTGACACGCTCGGTCGCCCGCTGCGCGATCTGCGCCTCTCGGTCATCGACCAGTGCAACTTCCGCTGTACCTACTGCATGCCGCGGGAGGTCTTCCCTGCCGACTACGCGTTCATGCCGTCGGCCGATCGCCTGTCGTTTGCGCAGATGGTCAAGATCGCAAGATCATTCACGTCGCTCGGTGTCGAGAAGATCCGCATTACCGGCGGCGAGCCACTGCTGCGGCGCGGCCTGGAAGCACTGGTGGAGCAACTTGCGAAGCTGACGACCGTGTCCGGCAAGCCGTTGGAAATCGCGATCACGACAAACGGCACGCTGCTCGCCGCCAAAGCCCGCGCGCTGAAGGACGCCGGCCTGAGCCGCGTGACCGTCAGTCTCGACGCGGTAGATGACGCTGTATTTCGTCGCATGAGCGACGCCGACGTGCCGGTGTCGCGCATCCTGGACGGCATCGAGGCCGCGTCCGCGGCTGGGCTTGCGCCGGTCAAGGTCAACGCGGTGGTCCAGCGGGGCGTGAACGAAAGCCAGATCCTCCCGCTCGTGCGCCTGTTCAAAGGCACTGGCGTGGTGGTGCGATTCATCGAGTATATGGACGTCGGCGGGGCCGACTTCTGGTCCGATGCCGCGGTGCTCACGGCTCGGCAGACTCGGGATAGGGTCGAATCCGAGTTTCCCCTGACCCCCGTCGAACAGGGGCCGGGAGCGAGCACCGCGGTCCGCTACCGTCACACGGATGGCGGCGGCGAGGTGGGTTTCATCGCAAGCGTATCGCAACCGTTCTGCGGATCGTGCTCACGCGCGCGCGTGTCGGCTGATGGTCAGCTCTATACCTGCCTGTTCGCCGGTCAAGGGACCAGCCTCAGGCCATGGCTGTCGGAGAGCGTGTCGGAGGCACAACTGGCGCAGGCGATCCGCCACCAGTGGACCAGCCGCGCCGACCGCTATTCCGAGCTGCGCGCGGCGGCTCGCAGCCATAGGCAAGGTAAGCGTTACCCGACTGTCCGCATGTCGCTCGTCGGGGGTTGAATCTTCACCAATGGGCACGAAGCGAGCCGATACCTGGAGAACAACAATGACATCCACGTTCCATTCAAAGATGACAGCCGAGGACGCCGCGGATGCCGCGGACGCGGCGGAAAACGCAGAAAACGCGGACTTTGCGCAGCGCGCCATCGCCGCTGGCTTCGAGGTGCGCGTGCAGCAGCAGCCGATTGGCTTCGCAACGGAGGTCGATCCCATCATGCGCAATCCCAACGTGGGTGCGGTTGTGAACTTCCTGGGGGTCGTGCGCCAATTCGGCGATGCCGACGATATTGCGGCGCTCGAGATCGAACACTACCCAGGGATGACCGAACGGGCACTATGGAGCATCATCGAGGAGGCGAACGCCCGCTGGCGACTGGATGCCGTGAAGATCGTGCATCGGATCGGTCGTATCGCGCTCGGCAATCCGGTGGTCCTGGTCATCGTCGCGTCTCAACATCGTGAGGCAGCATTCGATGCATGCGAGTTCCTGATGGATTTCCTCAAGACCTATGCGCCCTTCTGGAAAAAGGAGATCCGGCGCGACGGCACATCGGAATGGGTCGAATCCAAGGCACGTGACGAACTGGCTGTGAACCGCTGGGGCTGATCCCCTGCCCATCCAGCCAGAACCCGAAAGTAGAAGTAGAAGTAGGACGGCGCACATGAAACTCACCATCAGGTACTTCGCTAGCATTCGTGAACATCTTGGCGTCACGCAGGAGATCGTCGATATCCATGCGCCCGGCATCACCGTAGAGGGCATCAGGGAAACGCTCGCATCGCGAGACGCACGCTCGGCGCAAGCGTTGCAGACCGACCGGCCGGTACGGGCCGCTGTCAACCTGGAGCTGGTTGACGGTGCCTTCGTGGTGCGCGAGGACAGCGAGATCGCGTTCTTTCCCCCTGTCACGGGCGGCTGATCGATGCCTGACGGCGGGGCCCCGGACGGAGGGCCGCCCCGGCATCACCACCCGGCTGCGGTCAGCGGGCACACATCGCGACGAGCTTGCCGACCTCGATCACCGCTTCCTCGATCCGACTCGACCACGGGCTGCTGTAGTTGAGGCGGATAAAGTTCCGGTAGCTGCCGGAGTTCGAGAACATATACCCTGGTCCGATCGTGATGCCACGGTCGAGCGCTAGCTGATAGAGCTGCATTGCATCGACCTTCGCGGGTAGCTCGATCCAGAGCACGTAGCCGCCGGCCGGGCTGGACATGCGCGTTCCCTCTGGAAAGAAGCGGGAAACCATGGCTCGCATCAGGTTGGCCTGCTGCGCGTAGGCCTTGCGAATCCTCCGCAGATGATGCTCGAAGCCGTCACGCTCGAGATACTCCGCGATGGCAAGCTGCGGAACCGTCGGGGTCGCCAAGGTGTTCAGGAACTTGAGCTTCTCGACCTGATCGCGATAGCGGCCTGGCAGCGCCCAGCCGATGCGATAGGCTGCCGTCAGGCTCTTCGAGAACGATGAGCAATGCAAAACGATGCCCTTGCGGTCATAGGTCTTCAACGTGCTGGGATGCGTGTCGCCAAAATACAGTTCGTTGTACACGGCATTCTCGATGACCGGAATGTCCGATCTCGTCAGTAACTCGACAAGCTCGCGCTTGCGTTCATCCGGCATCTGGAATCCAAGCGGATTCTGGAAGTTGGGCATGACCATGCAGGCCGCGATCGGCTGCGACTTCATGATCCCTGCGAGGGCGGCAATATCGATGCCGTACTCCGGATGCGTCGATACCTCGATCGCCTTCATGCCCATGCGCTCGATCGCGTGCAGCATGGCGTAGAACGTTGGCGATTCGACGGCGATCACGTCCCCTGGCTTTGCCACTGCCTGAAGGCAGATATTGATCGCCTCGGTCGCGCCGACGGTGATGATGATCTCATTCGGGTCGACCGGCATGCCGTTCTCAAGGTAGCGGCGCGCAATCTGCCGGACCAGGCGCGGATTGCCGGGCGGAAGCGCGTTCGTCACGTTCCAGAGCGTCTTTTCGCGGCCTGACATATAGGCATACCGGTTCAGCTTCTCGAACGGGAACATAACGGGATCCGGGTACGGCGAGCCGAGCGGCACGGCATCGCCGGCGCCAATCGAGCGCAACGTCGAAAGCACTAGCCGGCTGACGTCCACCGAGGCGGACATGGCTATCGGCTTCGAGGCTCGCAATTCTTGCATTTGCCGCTCGTCGCTTCCGCGCTGCAGGTCGACGAAGTAGCCGGACTGCGGCCGGCTCACCAGCAAGCCGCGGCTCTCCAGCAGCAGGTAAGCATGCAGTACCGTAGTGATGCTGATCCGGTGCTGCTGGCTAGCCTGCCGTACGGAAGGCAGTCGTTCGCCATGGCGGTAGACGCCCTGCTGGATCAACCGCTCGATATCGTCGGCGAACTTCTCGTAGAGCTTCATTGGACGCGCCCTCCAACCGGGTCACAGCCAGGTGCATCGAGGCGGCGGAAAGCTGGATCGTCCAGTTGCATCTGCGCGGCCGAACGGCATGCGTCAAATCTGATGGCGCTGATGCCGGGCAGCGCAATGATGTTGAGTCGTCCGGGGTGCAACCCGGCGACAAGGTGGGGGCGAAGTTCGCTTATCTTCCCTGCTTCGTCTCTCACGACGRTAGCTCCAATGAATACGCATCGCCGAGCCTTGGGGACTGGAACCGGCCACGCGTGATTTTGTTGGAAGGAATAGTAGGGGCGAAGCTGTATTCATAAGAAGCACACATGAGTGCGCCGAAATAGAACACAGTTGCAGTCTAGGCGTGAGATATGGAAAGCTGTACTTCACATCGCGATGCTGTGCGCAGATCGCCACGTGACAAGCTATGCGGAAGGGAAGTTATTGGTTCCGGCGCAGCCGGCGAGCACTTTTGGCGCGAAAATCGACCAAGCGCGTTTGGGGCGGCATGCCTTGACAGGCACTTCTTCTATCTTGTGTGGCTACGGATCGGGGATGAGCCGGGGCATCGCCTCGTGTTGGAAAACCGCCCCCTCAAATCGCGAAGGCGGTTGGCCAACGACGCGAAATATGCCCGACGGCGTCAATGCGGACAGCGAACCCGACAGGTGCTCAACCGTCGCTGAGCTTGCGCGAGCGCCAGCGCCCGTCGCCCTGCTTGCAGAACCAGCCGGTCCAGTTGTCTTCCTGGTCGGCGCGTTTCAACTGAAGCTTCAGTTGGCGGCAGGACTGGCCTTTGTCGGTCTTACCGTTCATCGGCGTTAGATTTCCCTCGATCGGCTTGCGCTTTCCTGACGCTGGGTAGGTCCAGGGCACCACAGCACCGTCGGTGCCATCGTCCAGCGTCTTGCTGACCGCCTTGTATAGTGCGGCCGCTTCCTTTTGGCTCATGCTCCCGATCACGGTGCCATGGATGAACGTGTCGAAATAGGCGAGAGCCGGCGCGGCCGGAACAAGCGTGACGGCGCAGAGCAGCGCGCGTCGGAGAAACAGGCGAAGCGACATGAAAGTATCCTTAAGTGGGGTGCTGAAAGAGCGGGGAGCATGACCCGGCAAACGTCTGCCGACTGGGCCGCCAGCTCTTTTCAGAACATGAAAAAGCTGCCTATGGTAGCGCAATAGCCACCCATGATCGAGTGCGCATCCCGAGCCGATTTGCCGCGGCTGCATTCGCAAGCAGCCGCGATGACCGGCTTCAGGCTTTCAACGCCCCCAGCGCCTCTTCTATTTCCTGCTGGAACGCTGGCCATAGCCCCTGAAAGCTCTCGAGCCCCTCGCTTCTAACCAACTGCTGCAGGCCGATGCATAGTTCCGCCAGGGTCGCATTTCCCACCAGTGCGAAGCCTCCGCTCAGCGAGTGCAATGCATTGAGGACTGCATCGGCGTTGCCGGCCGGCAAGGCCTCCGTCATCGCCGCCATTGTCTCCCGCGTGGCAGTGTGCATCGCCTCGCACACCTGAGGGGTGATCGGCAATTCCGGCAATTCCAGCGACTCCGGCAATGTCTTGTCACTAGCGGATTCTCTCGGCGCGCTTCGACCCGCATGCGACCTCAGAACGCGCCCCAGCACCGCGAGCGGCAAGGGCTTGACCAACACCGTGGAAATGGACGCTTCCAGGCTGCGATGCGCCTGTTCCGGTGTGCTATGCGCGCTCATCGCCACGACAGGCAGGCCTGGATACTGCCGCCGGATGGCCGAGGCCAGGGCATAGCCATCCATCACCGGCATGCCGATGTCCGTCAGCACGACGTCATATTGCCTTTGCGCAAGCGCCTCCAGTGCCTTCGCGCCATTCTCGACAATCGTCGCGTCAAAGCCGAGTTGCTCGAACTGATCGGCCAGCATGGCGCGGGTTGCCGGGTGGTCTTCCGCGACCAGCACCTGGATGGGCGGCTCGCCGTCACTGGACTCCACCGCGCTTGCAGCGTCCGATGCCTTGGCCGACGCCGCTCCGCTGTCCTGTGCGCCCTGGAGGGGCGATTCCGTGCGTTGCAATGGCCACCTGACCGTGAAGGTACTGCCCTGCCCCGGCGTGGATTCGACCGAAATATGCCCTTGCGCTGCTTCCACAATGCGCTGGCACAGCGGCAGCCCGAGGCCGGTGCCACCGTAACGCCGATGGATGGAGCTGTCAGCCTGCGTGTAGAGCGCGAACAGGGTTGGCACGGCGGACGGGTCCATCCCGATACCGGTATCCGCAATATCGAACTGCACGACAGATCTTTCGTTGTCTGGCACAAAGGCGGCGCGAACGGCCACATGGCCGGATTCCGTGAACTTGATCGCGTTGCTGACCAGGTTGGCGATCACCTGCCGGATCCGGGTCGGATCGCCAAGAAAGTAGCCGCCGACATCGGGAGAGATGTCACAAGTCAGCGCCAGGCCTTTGGCCTCCGCAAGCGGCGCGAACGTGTCGCGCACATTCTGCAGCAGCTGGTCGCAACGGAAAGGAATGGATTCGAATGTCAGCTGCCCCGCTTCGACCTTGGACACGTCCAGCACGTCATTGATGATGCGAAGCAGCGAAGCGGACGACGACTCGACGATCTCCAGCCTTCGCCGCTGGCCGGCAGACAATGGCGAGCGCCCCATGAGTTCCAGGCAGCCGATCATCGCATTCAGCGGCGTACGGATTTCGTGGCTCATGGTGGCAAGGAACGTGGATTTGGCCTTGTTGGCCTGGTCCGCCGCCTGGCGCGCCTCCCTGAGCTTTTGCTCCGTCTTCTTCTGCGCGCTGATGTCCAGCAGCGCGCAAAGCAGAGCCGCCTCGCCTCGATACATGACACGGGTGAAGTTCACCAGCAGATGCGTCATGGCCTGCGTGCCCGCCCCGATGGTCAGCTCCTGGCCGAGCAACGGCCGGTTCCTGTTCGGCCGGTCCGCACGCGCTGCCGACGCGCGCTGATAGAGTTCCCACATGCGCTGGTTCAGCGGCGGCTCGCCAACCTGCTCGGCATAGCGGGCCATCACATTGTTGTCCACGATCACGCTGCCATCGGCCTGCGCAAGCAGGCTGAGGCCCACCGGCGCGGTATGGATCAGCGCGCGGTTGAGCTTCTGGCTTTCCTTCAGGCGCACCGCGCGCGCATACGAGGGCAGGAGGATCTTGCGGCGAAAAATGACAATGCGGACCCACAGCAACAGCCATCCCACCAGGGCAAGGGCGCTGATCGTCAGCAGGCGGTACTTCAGGCCGGCCAGGATCGTGTAAGGCGTATAAGCGTAGACGAGGCTCCAGTCCGTCCCCGGCAGGCGGTCACTGATCTTGAAGATGCCATCCTTGAAGGTCTGTTGCACGCCCGGCCGCGCCGCAGCGATCTGCGTGGCTGCCACACGGTTGATGAAGGCGCTGCGCTCGCCGTCAGGCGTCAACAGCACCTTGCCGTGCCCGTCGAGAATGGCAAATTCGCCCCCCTCCTCCGGATTCTGCAGGCCATTCAGGAACCGGCCTGGACGCCTGTTGGCAACGACAATGGCGAGCGGCCTGTGATCGCTGTCAAACAAGAACTGCACGAAGCGGACCACCAGCTCGCCCGAGAGCGGATCAAATTGCGGCGCCATCCAGATCACGTCCGCCGGCGTGGCTTCGGGATGGGCTACCGCAGCCTGCGTGAGGCTGACGATGTCTGGCCAGGTCTCCTTGAACAATCTGAGCGCATCGGGCAGGCGGGACGCCGGCACACCGTAGCCGCTTCCCGACCGGAGCAGCGTGGCCAGGAAATCCCCTTGCACGGAAAGGAAATACGTGTTCGCGGAAAGCTCGGGCGTGCGCGTCAGCACGACACTGGATTTGAGCTGCTTCTCCACCATGGCCAGAAGCGGCAAGAAACTCGACGCGGGCCGGGCGTCGCTGACCTCGGTGGCCACGGCATAGACCCGGCGGCCCGAATCCTGGCTGATCCGCAGCTGGCCATGATTGGAAAGGTACTGTTCACGCAAGGCTGGCGACGGCAGCGCCTGGCGGTCCCACACGCCTTCCGCATAGCCCGTGCCCCGCTTCAAGACCGCGCCGGCCCCTGTCATGCTGACCAGGAGCCTGGATTCCTGCGTCAGAAAGCCAGCGCGTGCCGCCGCATTGTAGTCACTGGCAGCCATCCACAAGGCCAACACCGAACACAGCAGGATGAAGGCCGATATTGCGGCGCCACCGCCATACAGCAGGGTAAGCTGATACCGCTTCATCAACTCAGGATTGAAGTCGCGGCGGCCGCGGGAAATGCGGTGCCTGACAAGGGGCTTCAGTTTCACGGCGAAGTCGACATCATTCTGCTTATGTTGGATCTATCAGGCGCACAGCCCGGCAGAGCGTGCCGGGGGGCGCGCCGGCGTCATGCTTCCTCTTGGCCGCCTTCCGGCTCCGGCTGCGTCTCGTTGCCGCTGTAGCGGATCAGGTCCGCATCGCGCGTGACCCCGAGCTTTTTCATTGCCGCAACCTTCTGCGCGCTGATGGTCTGCTTGCTACGATGCAGTTGGGCAGCAATCTCGCCCACCTTGTAGCCCGCCCGGAACAATCTCACGATTTCCGCCTCCCGGACACTCAGCCTGCGCGTGGCGCCAGGGTCCTCCTGATCTTCGAGCAAGGACGCAACCGTGGGCGACACGTATTGCCCACCGGTATAGGCGGCATGCACAGCGGTGACGATATGCGCCATGGCATCGGACTTGCTCAGTATGCAGGTCACGCCAAGCGTCTGGATGGCGCGCAGCACCGCGGGATCGTCCACCATGGTGATGGTCACGATGCGCACCTCGGGGAAGCGCCGCAAGATCATCGAGATGAGTGCCTGTCCGTCGCCGTACTTACCATCCGGCATGACATAGTCGAGCACCAGAACGTCGCACGGCTGCTTGCCGAGCGCATCGATCAGTTCCGTGGAATMCGAGGCTGTCCCGGTTACCTCGATGCCACCGGCCCCCTGCAGCGAATGGGCTATGCCAAGCAACGTGACTGGGTGATCGTCCGCCACCATGACACGCAAATGAAAGTCATCCATCAAGCCCACGCTTGTAGAAAATTGCACAAGACCCCAAGGTGCGAATGGCAAATAGCGACGTCACCACCAACAGTTCTTGGTCCACACCGCGCCAGGGTTTTCAACCTCGGTCGCAATGATACTCTTCGATCACTTTCCCGCCTATAAGTGCGAAGTAGACCATATCAATGGTATACGATCCCTGCCRATGCCCCCTCGCTTGCCAGCCGGGCATGGCTGGCGCGTCGATTTCTTTCGCTCTAACCGCTAGATTCAGACTCGTCCTATTCTTTAATGCCGGCCATCCTTTTATCCTGTCGGTATGAAAGGATCTCTCAGCACCCTCGCTCTGCAACAAGCCCAACTCCATGGCACCCCATTGCACGGTTGTGGCGCGCGCGCCCACGATCAGCCCGCAGGCCCGGGCAGCGCGAGCCGTCACCGCATCCTGGTCGTGGAAGAGAATCCGCTGCACCTCTCCACCACGATGCAGATGTTCGCCTGTCAGGGCGACCATCATGTGGAAGGCTATACCGACGGAGCCAAAGCCTTGCAGCGCCTGGGCGAATGCACTTTCGACCTGGTTGTCACCGGCCTCAATATCGCCGGCGTTGACGGCATCCAGATCATCCAGAGCCTGCCTACGTCTGCGATCGCACCGGCGCTGGTCATCACAAGCACCGCGCCACGGCCGATACTGGTCGGCGCCCGCAAGGTCGCCGAGTCGCTGGGCATCGCGGTAATGGCTACCTTGCCGAAGCCACTCACCCAGCAAGGCGTGCATGCCGCGCTTGGCGCGTACGGCGAGAGCGTGAAGCGCGTACGTCCCGCCCGTCCCGGCAACACCCCGGATTTTCACCGCGATACCCTGATCGCCGCCATGGAAAACGGCGAAATGCAAGCCTGGTTCCAGCCAAAGTACGCGCTGGTTGACGACCTGGGCCATGCGGCGGAGGCGCTGGTGCGCTGGGAACACCCGAAATTCGGGCTGCTGCTGCCCGGTGCCTTCCTGCCCGCCATCGAGCGCGAGGGGCTTGAGGCCTGCTTGCTGCAGACCATGCTGGCGCAGACGCTAGCCGCACAACGAGAATGGAAGGCCTGCGGCCACGATATTGCCGTCTCCGTGAATCTCACGACCAAACTGCTGGACGACCCGGATCTTCCCGATCGATTGCATGCGCAGGTAACAGCGGCCAAGGGAGATCCACGGCGTATCTGTTTCGAGTTGACCGAAGACTCCATGGAGGCGCAGGAAAGCAACTACTACGCGGGCGCATGCCGGCTGCGCATGCACGGCTTTGGCCTGGCCCAGGATGATTTCAGCAGCGGTTTCAGTTCGTTCTACAGACTGGTGGCAACGCCCTTCACGGAGCTGAAGCTGGACCGGTCCATGATCAAGGACGCCATCATGATCGATGCCTTCCGTGCCGCCCTTTCGAGCGTGGTGCAGCTTGGGCGCAAGATGGGCCTGACCGTTGTGGCAGAAGGCGTGGAGACCGAAGCCCAACTACGGCTTCTCCAGGAGTTTGGCTGCCACAGGGCGCAAGGCTTCCTGATATCGCCCGCCATCCAGCGAGACGCCATCGTCCGCTTCTTCTCCGCAAGCTGATCCGGCGCATGGCGCTGCGCCTACCATCACTTAGGGTCACTTAGCGTCGCCTACGGTTGCCGCTCGTCGTTCTGACCATTGAACGGAAGCGGCTCGTGGTGATTTGTGGCGATCCGTGGTGTGGCCTCCCCCTTGGCGCTAGCGCTGTCGTTTTCGCGGTGGCTTCTGCATAAGCAGCCACACGCCCTGCCTTTCCTGATCGCCTCCCGGCTCTCATCAGCCACAACAAGGCTTTGCCTCATGAACCGCCCTGAACGCTTCGCTGCGGCCGCCCCGCCAGCAATCCTTGCGCCTGGATCAAGCGCCAGCCCCATGGGCACAGCGAAACGCAAGCCTGCCAAGACGGCCACTTGCGCGCTGTTATGTAGCGCCCGCAACACGGATCAACGCCCTGAAACCCGCGCCACAGCGCGCCCTGACATCGCCGGAGATGCCAGGGCGCAGATGAAGGTTTGATGGAATTCCGGTCTGTGACCCTGCGGGATGAAAAGTGTCAACAATTGTTAAATTTAGGACTTGTCCTATTAAGCCCTGAAAATTTCGTACATGTCCTATGTATCTCGGACCAAGAATCGTACAAGATACACATATTGCAACTCCACACGCCACAATCGCTATAGGGGATAACCAGACAATCAGCAAACAAAGGGGCCATGGTTAATATGCGTAAATTAAATATAAACGTGGTGATAGCCGACGACACTCCATTGATACTGGATGGCTTGAAATGCGCACTAAATTCAATTTCTACGATAAACGTCCTGGCGTCATGTGAATCGTCAGCTGAACTCTTCAATACTTTGTCCGACATCAATTGCGATGTCATCGTAACTAATTACTCCATTCGTGGAGGCGAATCCGGCGACGGGCTGTCTTATATATCCCGCCTTCGCCGCCTTCACCCGAATACAAAGATTGTTGTACTGACCAGGCACAAGCAGCCCGCCATCATCAAGTCTGTTCTGGCCCTCGGCGTTTCCGCTATCGTGGGTCGGCATGACGATGCAACAGAGGTAATCACTGCCATTCATGTCAGCGCGTCTGGCGGGCAATATATTTCTCCACGGGTCCGCCTGGCGCTAGCTTGCTTGCAGTCCAACATCGATCGGTCACAACCGCTTTCTGCCCGCGAAACCGAGGTGATGCGCCTCTACATATCGGGCTTGACCGTCGGTGAAATCGCAGTCCTCCTCAAGAAGGGCAAGCAGACAATCAGCTGCCAAAAGATGAGCGCCATGCGAAAGCTCGGAATCAAGAGCAATGTCGATCTCATCAAGTATGGCAATGACATTAGTCATAGCCAGCATTGATGAACTGCATTCGCAGCGGCTCCCCGCCATCTTCTGGCTGGCTTCCCTGATACCGGGTCGCCCACAGTACCGGCTGTGAGGCACTCAGTACCGAGGTAATCACTCATGAAAGAGTGTGCAGCCTCAACCCTTGCATGAATGCAAAGCCATTCACTCGCGATATTGCCGAGTGGCCATGCATATCAAGCAACCCTAGCAGCTTACTTTTAACAACCTCCGAGAGGAAATCTGAAAATGAAATCGAAAATTCTGGCAATCACCCTGGCAACGGCTGGCCTGATGACCGCAGCTGGCTCGGCACAAGCTGCTGACGGCACCATCACATTCACCGGCAGCGTGATCGCCTCCACCTGCAAGATCAACGCTGGCACCAACGATCTGGCCGTGGCCCTGCCGCGCGTGAGCACCACCACGCTGGCCAAGGCGGGCGCCACTGCCGGCCGCACGCCGTTCGTCCTCTCGCTGACGGGCTGCGCCGTCACTGAAGGCGCGCCCACGAAGGTCTCTGTTTCCTTCGAACCCGGCACGACCGTCAACGCCAGCACCGGCCGTCTGAAGCTGCAGGGCACCGACGCCGCGTCCAACGTGGAAATCGGCATCCTGAACGATCAGTCCATGCCGATCAAGGTAGGTGCGGCCAGCGCCGACCAGAACTCGCAGACCGTGGTCATCGATAGCAAGACCGGTGTCGCGAATATGAGCTACGCCGCCGAATACACGGCGACTGGCCTGGCAACCGCGGGTACCGCGAACTCGTTCGTGCAATACACCCTGATGTACCCCTAAGCGCAAAGACGGATCTCTGATCACCGGGGATTGATCGTACCAGCTTGCAAGCCATCCGGCCGGTATCGGCCGGTGGCTTGCGACAGGAGGTATTAACGCAAAGGATACTCATATGACCCTCAACATTCCGAAGTCGAAGTTATCGAAGGTGATGGCGATTGTGTCCGCATCGATTGTGTCCGCATCGATCGCGACAACGGCCACCGCAGCCGTTGTCGTGTCAGGCACGCGCGTCATCTTTCCCGCCGAAGAGCGCGAGGTGACCCTCAAGGTGACGAATGATGGCCGCCTTCCTTCCCTGGTACAGACGTGGATCGATACCGGGAACGAAAATGATTCACCTGACAAGATCGACGTGCCATTCACGCTCACCCCGACCATGTTCCGCGTCGAGCCCGGCAAAGGCCAGACGTTGCGCATCATCTATACAAATGAGCCCTTGCCGACCGACAAGGAATCGCTGTTCTGGCTCAACGTACTGGACGTCCCCCCGAAGCCAACCGCCGACGACGAGCGCAACCGCCTTCAGGTTGCCTTTCGCACTCGGATCAAACTGATGTACCGGCCGGCCGGCCTGCCGGGTAAGGCCGAGGACGCCCCGGCACTGCTCAAGTGGCACATCGCCAGCGGCCCGGAAGCTAACCAGTATGTCCTGAAGGCCGTCAACCCAAGCCCCTTTGTTGTCAGCCTCGGCAGTGTCCAGTTGAAGATGGGTGGAAAGACGTTCGATGCAGGCATGGGCTATGTCCGCCCCGGCGCATCGCAGACATTCCTGATCAAGGGGCTGGAATCGATGCCCGCCGCGGATGCAACGGTCGACTACAGCAGCATCGACGATTGGGGCGGCGGCAAGAATACGCAAATGTCCGTCGCCATCGACACGCGGCACTAACGTAGCCGGTTAGCGCGGTAAGCGCACCCTGACCAGCTTCACTGCTGGGCCAACAGAAATCTCACACAAGTAAGCGTTGCGCATCCGTGCGCCACGTACCAATGTCGGGTGGCAAGGTCGGACCGTAGATCCGATGGCGTGGTCCGATCCATGATCGCCTGACGATTTACTCCCGGAGTGTTTTGTATGCCGCCGATTCAGCGTCTGAAATCCGATATTGGCCACATGCCGCAGTTGCGGCCAATATGCGCTTTGCTCCTGACCAGCCTGGCCGGCTGGCAGAGCAATGCGAACGCGGACGGTAGCACGCCGGAGGCGTTTCAAATCGCGCAGATCCAGTCCACGCCACTTGAGTTCGAGAGCGGCTTTCTCAACAACAGCGGCGGCAGCGTGGATCTGTCTAAGTTCCAGCGCAGCAATATCGTCACGCCCGGAACGTACAGTGTCGATATCTATGTCGATCAAAATTGGGTGGGGCGCGCCAGTGTGCCGTTCAAGGCCGTTGCCGGCACGGCGGATGCCCAGCCTTGCTTCAATGAAGCGCTGCTGAAGCAGGCCGGGGTCAATCTTGGCAAGCTGCCTCACCATGTGAAGGCCTCCTTCGCCGAGCCGGATGCCTGCGTACGCCTCGGGCAAGCCATTCCGGACGCCAGCTCCAGTTTCGACTTCGGCGAGCAGCGCCTCAATCTCAGCATTCCGCAGATTTCGCTGGTTCGTAACGCGCGCGGCTACGTCAGCCCAGACCAGTGGGAGGCCGGCGTCCCTGTCGGCATGCTCGGCTACAACGCCAACGTCTACAGCGCCAAGAGCCAGGGCAGCCACGCACAGACCCAGGGATATCTGGGCTTGAACGTGGGCGCCAACCTGGGGAGCTGGCATTTCCGTCACGACGGGTCGTACAGCCTGGATGACAAAGGGCGCCAGAAGTACCAGAACGTCGCCACCTACTTGCAGCGTAACCTGCCGTCATTGTCGTCGCAGCTCGTCATCGGCGAGTCCTATACCTCAGGCGATCTGTTCGACTCCACCCAGTTCCGCGGGGTGCGCATCTCCACGGACGATCGGATGCTGCCGGAATCGTTGCGCGGCTACGCGCCGGTCGTGCGCGGCGTGGCCAACAGCAACGCGAAGGTCTCGATTTCGCAGAACGGCGTCAAGCTCTACGAAACCACGGTCGCACCGGGTGCGTTCGAGATCGACGATCTCTACCCGACCGGATACGGCGGCGACTTGCACGTTGCCGTCACGGAAGCGGATGGTTCCGTGCATTCGTTCTCCGTGCCCTATGCGGCGGTGCCGCTCTCGCTGCGTCCTGGCACCAGCCGCTACAGTGTCGTGGCGGGCACGGTGCGCAATCAGCAGAGCTCGAAGAATCCACTCTTCACCCAGGGCACCTGGCAGCACGGTTTCACCAACCTGCTGACCGGATACGGCGGTATCACCGTGGCCGAAGGCTACGTCTCCGTGATGGCCGGCGGCGTGTTGAATACCTCGTACGGCGCGCTCGGGGCGGACGTCACGCAGGCCCGCACCTCGATCCCGGGCGTGAAGCGCTTCGATGGCTCCAGTGTGCGGGTGAGCTATGCAAAAAACGTGGTGGCGACCGGCACCAACGTCTCGATCGCGGCTTACCGCTATTCGACGGCCGGCTACTTCGGGCTCAACGACGCCATGCTCGCCCGCGAGCAGGCCGAACGCGGTCTCTCCATCGACACGGTCTACCGGCAACGGAATCGTGCATCGCTGACACTCAACCAGCGGCTCGGCGAGCGCGGCGGCAATATCAGTGCCACCGCATCCACGGCGACGTACTGGAACCGCAGCGGCTCGGATGTGAGTTATTCGGTGGGCTACAGCAACGCCTACAAGAATCTTGGCTACAGTGTTTCCGCCACGCGCCAGCGCAACTCGGGCGGCCAGATGAGCACGCTGTACTACGTCGGCCTGACGATTCCGCTGGGCGGGAAGATGCCAGTGACGATGTCGGGCAACATGATGTACGACACCGCCGGGCGCACCCAGCTGCAAACGGCGGTCTCCGGTGCGGCCGGCGTGGACAACAATTTCTCCTACGGCCTGAACGCCAATCACGCGAACGGCAACGGCAGTTCGACGACCAATGGCGGCGCCAACGTGACGTATCGCGCCCCGAATGCCGAACTCAGCGCCAGCGTCAGCGGCGGCGCGGATTACCAGCAGGCGTCCGTGTCCGCACGCGGCGCCATGGTCGCGCATCCCGGCGGGATCACGCTGTCGCAGCCGCTTTCGGAAACGTTCGCGATCGTCGAAGCACAGGGAGCGGAGGGCGCGCGCGTGACGAATGCCTCGGGCGTGCGGGTCGATAGCCGGGGCTACGCGATCGTGCCGTATCTCACGCCGTTCAATATGAATATGATCGAGCTGGACCCGAAGGGGTTGTCGACCGACGTTGAGCTCAAGGAAACGAGCCAGCGCGTGGCCCCGCTGGCGGGATCCGTCCCGATGGTGAAATTTGCCACCGAGTCCGGGCGCTCGGCGCTGATCCAGCCCCGGCGGCCGAATGGCAAGCCGCTCCCGTTTGGCGCCACGGTGGTCAACGAGCACGGGAAAGAAGTCGGCTCGGTCGGCCAGATGGGCAAGATCCTCGCGCGCGGCCTGGAGTCGCAGGGCGAACTGACTGTCAGGTGGGGCAAGGACGAATCGTCGGTATGTCATGTTCCCTACTCCCTGCCGGAGCGCAAGAAGCAAAAGGGGCTGCAGCCGCTGCAGCGCATCGACGCGGCATGCGCGGATGGCGCGCCTCGTCCGAACTACGCTTCGAATCAGGCGCGTCGATAGAGACGATGAGAGGACGCGTAGAACGCCACATGCTCGATTGAGCACCTAAAGATCTACGAAATGGCAGAAATAACGGGGAAACAGAATGAACGCACATCGGCGTCAGGCGGGACCCTCAGCTTTCCCCCGGACGGCAGAACAAGCCAGGGACGGTTAGCGCACGGAGCGCGCTTACCTTCTCACATCAGTAGCGTCAAGCGTCCTTTGAAAGAGACACACTGGGCTTTTCCTTCCGACGCTGGAAACCCTGCGGAAATCAAAATGCCACGAAGAACATCCATTGTTCAAAGAAGCGCCGTGTGTTGCCGGAAAGCAATGCTTGGCTTCACTGCAGCCATCTTTTCGTCTCTTCATCTTTCGGCGGCACAGGCAGCCGGCAGGCCTTGTACGATAGAGGCCACCCCCGGTGGTATGGTCGACTATCTGGAAATCATGCTTCCCGCTTGGAACGCCCCCACTTTTGATCCTGCCGTGCCTGACGGTACGGTTCTCTTCTCGGGTGCCGGGAAAGCATCGGGGCCGGGCGGAAACATCTCCTGTGGTGGGCAATCTATAGGCGTCGCCGACTATAAGGGGAAAGGGCCCGTGGGGCGCTTTAGCACTTATGCCACGCCGGTATCCGGTGTGGGTGTGCGTATCAAAGGCATCGCCAATAACTCCTGGTGGCCGCAAAGCTTTACCTTTACAGGGGCGAACGAAAGTCTCTCCCCAGCCTCGGGACTCGACGTGGAACTGGTCAAAACAGGCCCGATCACGGCGTCGGGGACACTGACTGGCGAAATTGGAGCAACTACGCTGCGCGATCACGGCAACCAGGCAATTCGACGCGTCTTCATCAACGGCTCGCTCGCCATCAGGCCACAGGTGCCGGCATGCAAGGTGACGACGCCTTCCGTCGCTGTGCCGCTTGGCAGGATTCCGACCTACGCGTTCAAGGGCGTTGGCACCACGACAAACAGCCAGCCGTTCGAGATTCGGCTGCAGTGTTCGGGCGGCACGCAGGGCGCGGTCACGCGGATGTATATGACGCTGACTGACGGCAGCAACTGGGCGAATCGGTCCGCCGTGCTGTCCCTGTCGTCGAACTCCAAGGCGTCGGGTATCGGCATCCAGTTACAGCGCGGCACCGACGATAGCGTGATCAGCTATGGCCCCGATTCTTCCCAGAGCAACAATCCGAATCAGTGGTTCGTCGGCCAGTTCGGCAATGACGCCGTGACGATCCCGTTCAAGGCACGGTACATCCAGACCGCATCGCAGGTGACACCGGGTGCGGCGGATGGTCTCGCTACGTTCACGATGAGTTACCAGTGATCACGGCAAGCGGCCGTTGACGGTGGGACTGCCAACGGTCTCGCCCTGCCGCCCTAGTGTCCTAGCGCCCTACCACTCACAATGCCTTTATGACCACTTGAGAACCCACCGATCGAGGGTGCCTTGCCCGCAAGCGGCATCGCCCAGCACTCGATGCGCTAACAACGAAGCGTATCCTCGTCGACGGCACGCATTTTAGTACTCGTCCTATTCTAAACGACCTGCAATCTCGATATCCTTGTTGCTTCAGGACGCCTTGTCGCTGGCACTTTCACCATGCCGCTTCAGGCTATGGTCGCCGCAAGGCCGCGGGATGCAGGCGGTAAGCAACTCACTACAGATACCCCCGCTTTTCGAGCCTCAGGGACGATCAACGTGACGACGCGCGGACGCAAGGTGACATCCGGAGCGACCAATGCCGTTGTGCTGCCCACCCTGGTATCACATAGCCTGAAGTCGGTCGGCGCGGTGTCGGATGCATCGGCATCCTCTTCCATGGACATGAATTGCGATGGCAATGTGAGGCTGTACGCGACACTCACGGATGCCTCGAATCCGACCAATACCAGCAATGCGCTGACGTTGTCCGGCAGTTCCACCGCAACCGGCGTTGGCGTTCAAATGTTCCGCTCGGGCGAGACGACGCCGCTGGGGCTCCGTCCGGATTCGTCGGCGAAGGGAAACACCAACCCATGGTATGTCGGCCGCTCGGCGGCGTCGGGGGGCAGCCTCAACATTCCCCTGGACGCAACATATGTGAAGACCGAACCGACCATCAAGCCAGGCACGGCTAGCGCGCGCAGCACGATCACGTTCTCGTATCAGTAGCGTCAACCGGTTTCGGTTCGGTCTGCCCCGCCGCCCCGCTGACAACGACTTGAAGACATAAGGACTCTCCAATGAAGATGAATTCCCCGAGAAAATGGCAGTTATGGCAGCTTGCCTCGAAGGGCAGCGGATACTGCGCGCTGGCTACCGCATCCCTGGCAAGCCTGCCGCCGCAAAAGCAGGACATGGCCCAGAACATCGCGGCCAGGCTCTTGCCACGCGACCGTTACTCCGACGTCAAGGCGGCGCTATTGGTCCTTGTCGCGATGGAGCTGGGCAACGAGTCGGGCGATAAGGTGCGCGATGAGGGCCGCCCGCAAGCCGCCGGCATAGCCGTGGGGCGAGCGCTGCACTACGTTTACGCGCCATGGAGCCTGCAATTTGCCTATCGCCAGCTCAATCACACCGGCCCGCTGCCTTGCTGATGTAGTCGCTGCCGGTGCGGAAACGCACGGCGACGTACCCGGAGCCTCGAGCTGCCGTGCGCACGACTATGCGCCGACCGTGTCGAGTCGTGCGGCCGCGACGCGCGGGATGTGACGTTAACGCGGGCATCTTGCCTAGGCAGAGATGGGAACATGCACCCGATGATGCATTCCGATGTTCGGATGGCATTGGGAACCTTGATGGATCCGACACGTATATGGTAAGTGGACTTCATATGCTATTTAAAATGATTTCGGGTGCTCTAATCCTGGGCGTCATGTTTCTGTCTGAATCAGCGTTTGCCGGTTGTAGGGTAGATTCGCGTTGGACTCCGTCGCCGGCGCTTCCGACCACGATCAGCCATGTTCGAGATTCGTTAGCCCCAGGGATTCAGTTTCCGTCATCGACTGCCAGCACCGCATATGTTGCACAAATCGACAACGCCAGCTGCAAGATCGATGAAATCCTCGTAACGCCGCTCGGGAGAGTCGTTCCGGGTGTGACGTATCAGAGCAAAACCGGCCCCGCTGCTGTATTTGAAACCGGAATTCCCGGCATAGGTTACGCACTGGAAACAGGAAATCTCAACGTGCCATTGGTGTCTATTGGGGCTAAGCCAATTGTGCTTCCGGCCGGACCATCGGGCTCTGGCGGTTGGGGCTACGACCAGCGGGCGACGCTCGTCGTAACGGGGTCTGTCCCAACGGGAAACTATCGTGTCCCGGCTCAAACCACCTCGACCCTAGGCGCCATGCTGAATGGAACTGTCGTGTCGAATCGAGAGTCGATAGGTATATCTGCATTGAGCATCACCGTTACAGCAAAAGCATGCACGATCACGTCCGGCGCGACCAACACGGTCGTCATGCCGCAGTTGGTAACGCATAGCCTGAAAGCGGTAGGAGATGTCTCTGCCACCAAGTCGGCGCCGTTTTCGTTGGGACTCAAATGCGATGCGGGCGTCAGTGTCTATGCAACGTTGACGGATGCCACCAATCCTGCGAATACCGGCAATATCCTTAGCCTGGCGAAGAATTCGACGGCAACAGGCTTGGGTATTCAAATAATGAAGCAAGGTACGACCAGTCCGTTGAATTTTGGGCCGGATTCATCGGCCAAGGGAAATACTAATCAGTGGCTGGTCGGTAAATCTGTGGCAACTGGCAGTGTGATCTCGCTGCCCTTCGAAGCGCGCTATATCAAGACGGCGGAAACGATCAAGCCGGGTGCCGTGAGCGCGCTCAGCACGATCACGTTTTCGTATCAGTAGTGCAGACCGGTTTTTGAAAGAGATACGCTGGATTTTTCGACCGACGCAGGAAACCCCAAGGAGGTCGTAGTGCCACGAAAGGATAGATGCACGGTTTTGTCGCCGCAAGGCAATGTTTGGCTTCGCGGCAGCCAGCTTTTATCTTTTCGTTTTTCGGCCACGCAGGCGGCCTGAACGGTAACGGTTGGCGGTCAGTCTGTCGATTATCTGACGGCACAGTACATCCAGACCGCATCGAAGGTGACGCCGGCTATGCGAATGGCCTCGCTACGTTCACGATGAGTTACCCATTATCACGGCAAGCGGCAGTTGGCGACCGCGCGGCCAACGGTCTCGCCCTACCGCGCTACCGCTCACAACAACTTAAGGATAGCTTAAGGAACAATCTATCGGGAGCGTCTTGCCCGAACGCGGCATCGACCTGCCCTCGATACGCTAACGACGACGTATTTCCGTCGACGGAATGCATTTTAATACTCGTCCGATTTTAAACGGCCTGCAATCCCGATAGCATCCGAGATCAAGCCCGCGCGTCCCGACAACGCAATGCATGATCCGAAAAATTGGGGTGGCACAGGGGAACCTCGGTTTCCCTCGTTTACCGGATGGGAAGGGAAATATTTCTGCTATGCAACAACTCCATCAGATCCTACGCGGTCTCGCTGCGCGCCTGATCCCGGCATTCGTTCTTGTCTTCGTCGTGTTGATTTCGCCGAAAGCATTTGCACTCGATGCGGTCACGGCGTTTGGAACGACGCTGAACCTGCCAGCCACCCTGCCAACAGGCACCGTGATCAGTCGCTACACGATTCCGTTGAGTCAACTCTGCTCCTCGTCATCGTGCAAGATTAATGCGATATCGCTCTGGCCATACGGCGGGATTTCACCCGCAACTGGGCCGTTAATCGCGACCAACGTATCGGGCATCTCGACTCGCTTGCTGGTCAATGGCCAGCCCATCACTGCGTTCAACGTCAAATGGGGCAGCGAGATCACGGTCAATTCGCCACTCGAAGTACAACTGGTGCGCGACGACCGCCCGCTGGCGGCCGGCAGCCTCGCGGGCCAGGCAGGCGGCAACCCGTCCTATTTCTATGTGTGCACGGTGACTCGTTGGGTAAATGATGGCGATATGTGCATGGTAACGCCGAACACCTACGGTCTCGCGATCGCCCTGGCGGCCACCGTCAAGCTGGTCAACGGCACCTGCTCGACGCCGGATCAAAGCGTCGCGCTGCCCGGGATGGTCTTGCACAAGCTCAAGGGCGTGGGATCGACCGGCGACCAGTCGGGCACGAAAGGGTTCGAGCTTCGCTTCAACAACTGCCCACCCGGCTTCGCACGCGTCGGTTACACGCTCACCCCCATCGGAGGCACGGCGCCCGCCTTCGCCGGCGCGCTGCCGGTCAGCGGCGGCTCGACGGCGAAGGGCGTGGCGATCCAGATCACTGGCGCGAACGGCACGCCCGCGACGTTCAATCAACGGCAGCCGCTCAGCGCCTATAGCACCTCGACCGGCGGCACCTACTCGATCCCGATGATGGCCCGCTACGTTCAAACTGAAGCGACGGTCACTCCCGGCACGATTTCCGGCATGATGTCCGTGCTGGTGGACTACCAGTAAGAGCGCACTGGCCGCGTCACCGTGTCAAGACCGGAAGATCGCGATTCGACCGGACTGCGCTCACAGGGCGAGGTAGTCAACGACGCGATCCGCGCGTCCGTCGCAGCATGTTGTCGCGGCGGGCAGGCCTGCATCGACCGCGATCGGATGGTGAATGTGCCATTCCGCTTGCAAGCGCCACCGCGCCGCGGTGACGCGCGTCGCCGGATCCGGCAGGCGCAGTGGCAGGCCGGTGCGATACCGGCGAAACGCGCCGAACTTTCTCGAAGATTCCGCCGCATATTCAAACTTGTCCGATTGTCTTCCCTGCCTAAGACACTCAGAATGTACCTGCTTCGATAACGACAGCATCGACACAGACACAGCGACTGCCACCCGGCCCACTAAGCGGCTTCGGTATCGGCGGCTAGCGCTTCCGCAACAATTCCGCACCCGTGTTTCAGACATGGGCGCGCAGCATTGGCAGCATGACATCCATCCTTAAGATCGGCGGCGCAGCGGCACTGCTCCTGCTTCAGATCTCTCCCGGCATCGCCCAGTCCCTGACACCGCACGCGGCGGCCGAGACCAGCGAAGCGACACGCCGACAGGCGCAGCAGGTCGACGAGGCGCTCACACGCGCCGCGGCCGCGGCGCCGGTCCTGTCCGGTGGCGAGACTTCCCCGCACGCAATACTCGATTTTCCCGCCGAGTCGCCGTGCTTCGACATCTCGCGACTTGCATGGAAGAACGCCGAGGCGTTCGCATGGCTCGTGCGCGCCGTGCAGGTGCGGGACGTGTGCGTCGGATCCGAAGGGGTCACCCGCCTGCGCGATCATCTGCGCTACCTGCTCATCGAGCGCGGCTATCTCACCACGCAAGTTCTCATCGACCAGCAGGACCTGCGCGCCGGCAAGCTGGAGATCGAGCTCGTGCCCGGCCGCATCGGCAGCATCGCCGAGACCGGCGACGCCCCAGGCCGCCGCCACATGGCAATGCCGATGCGCGAAGGCGATGTGCTCAATCTCCGCGATCTCGACCAGACACTGGAGAACATCCGCACCGTGGCCGGCGACGCATCGGTACGGATGGTGCTGGAGCCGGGCAAGGAGTTTGGCCAGACCGATCTCGCCATTCATCATGCGCCAGCGGTGCGCCGCTGGCGCGCCATCGTCACCGCCGACAATTCCGGCATCGACGCGACGGGCAAGAACCAGCTCGGCGGCGTACTGGTGGTCGACTCGCCCCTGGGACTGTACGACCAGCTCATCGCCACCTACAACAACGATGCGCACTTCGGCAACCATACCGTGGGATCGCGCGCGATGGGCCTGCAATGGACGGTGCCGTATGGCTATGGCTCCTTCTGGGTGGGCGCGAACCAGTATGATTTCCTGCAGACGATCGCCACGACCGCCGGCAACCTGCCCTACACGGGCCGCACGCGCACGTTCGAGGTGGGCGCCGGCAGCGTGGCTTACCGTACCGGCACCATGAAGGGCACGGTGCGCGCCAAGCTGTCGCGGCGGTCGGACGACGTGCGGCTTGGCGAATGGCCGATCGGCGTGCAGACGCGCGACATCACCAGCTACACGCTCAGCTACTCCCACTATCAACGCGCGCGCCGCATGACGTTCACCGGTGGCCTCAGCCTGCGCGGGAGCATTCCCGCGTGGTCGGCCAACAGCGGCTATGTGAGCGGAAGAACGCAATGGAACGGCCGCTACAGCATCCTCAGCGCCAACGCGAGCGTCGACGCGCCCTTCTCCGTCGGCCGGCAACGCCTGGGCTATCGCGCCAGCATGAATGCGCAGGCCGCGCCGAATGCAATTCCAGCGACCGAGATGCTCTCGATCGGCAGCCGGTACAGCGTGCGCGGCTTCGATGGCTCGCGCACCCTGGTGGGGCAAAGCGGATGGGTGCTGCGCAATGAAGTCGCACTGGCGATCGGGAACACCGGGCAGGAAGCCTATGCCGCGGCAGACGCGGGCGCCGTGGGTGGCAGCGTAACGCGCGAACTCGCAGGGCGAACGCTCGTTGGCGCGGCGCTCGGGATCCGAGGTGCGTACGGCAGGGTTGGCTACGACGTGTCGGTTGGCATGCCGGTGGCCAAGCCGGCCGGGTTCGAGGCGGCCCGGGTGACGGTGGCCGTGCAGCTATCCATGAAGCTTTGACATTGGGTTCATCCGGGTTTCGTGTGTTGTGTGCTGTGTGTTGTTTGTCGTGTGCGGCGATTCATCGCCGGGCTGAATCCCGCGCTGCCGTAGCCCCCCTCTCCCTCACCCCCCTCTCCCATTTCATGGGAGAGGGGAGCGAAACAGCGTTCTGCTTCCGGCGACTCCCGCCCGCATACGGTGCCCGCACGAAAGCCGGATGAACGGAAATTGCATTGATCCACAACCTGACGGAGGAAGCCAACCACAGCCATCACTGAAGCTCCAGCACCCTGACCCGGCATGCCCGCCCCCTATCGGCACGAATCTCCGTATGCCGGCGGCTGCCGTCTCTCACTTTACTTACATGGCCCAAATGATGAAAAAGACATCCATGATTGCCCGCCAGCCCAGCTGCAGCACCCTGCTGCGCGCACTGTTGCTGGCCGTCCCGGCGCTTCACGCCTCCATCGCTTCCGCACAGATCAGCGCGGCACCTGGCGGTCCGGCTATCGGCGCGACGGCCAATGGCGTGCCGCTCGTGCAGATCAACGCGCCAAACGCCGCCGGCGTATCGCACAACCAGTTCCAGAACTACAACGTGGGCGCCAATGGCTTGGTGCTCAACAACAGCGCCAACGGTGCTGCCACGCAGATCGGCGGCAACGTCGCGGGCAATTCCACACTCGCCAATGGCGCCGCCAGCGTCATCCTGAATGAAGTGGTCGGCAACTCCCGCACCATGTTGAACGGTGCAACGGAAATTGCCGGGCAGCGCGCCGCGCTGATCGTCGCCAACCCGAACGGCATCTCGGTGGATGGCGGCAGCGTGCTGAACGCCTCCCGCGTCACGCTGACCACGGGCACGCCGACCCTCGCCAGCGGTGGCGCAGTGTCCGGCTTCGTAGTGGCTGGCGGCGACATCGCCATCGGCGGCAAGGGGTTCGATGCCAGCACGGTGGACAAGGTGGACCTGCTGTCGCGCTCCATGAAGATCGATGCGGTGGTGCGTGCAAAGGACCAGATCCGCGCCGTGGCAGGCCGCAACGATATCGCGTATGACGGCGACCGCATCGACGCAAGGCAGACCAACGCGAACGATCTCGTGCCCGCGCGCGCGATTGACGTGGCCGCGCTTGGCGGCATGTACGCGAACGCCATTTCGCTGCGGAGCACCGAAGGTGGCGCCGGCGTTAACATCGCAGGCAAGGTGCAAGCGCTCACGGGCGACCTGAAGGTCGAGAAGAGCGGCAATGTCATTGGTTCGCCCTCTCAGAGCAACGGGAATGGGAACGGAAACTGGAACGGGAACTCGATCGGAAATGGGAACTCGATCGGCAACGGCAACGGAAACGTGAGCTGGAACGGAAGCGGAAATTCGATCGGCAACGGTAACGGAAACGGAAGCGGCAACTCGACGGGCAACGGCAACGGCAACGTAAGCTGGAACGGAAACGGAAATTCGATCGGTAACAATAACGGTAACGGAAACGTAGGCTCGAACGGAAACGGAAATTCGGTCGGCAGCGGGAACGGAAACGGGAACGTAAACTGGGGCGGGAACGGAAGTTCGGTCGGCAACGGTAACGGAAACGGAAACGTAAGCTGGAACGAAAGCGGAAATTCGATCGGTAACGGAAACGGCAAGGTCACTGGTCCGCTCCCTCCGAATGACGAGAACGCCAGCGGCGGCGGCACCGGCTTCGTTGCCGCCGGGAAGGCCACCGAGAACAAGCTCAGCATACAGTCCGGCGCGCAACTGATCGCGGCGGGCACCGCTGATATTCGCTCGGACAGCATGCAAAATGACGGCACGATCCGCGGCGCGTCCGGTACCTCGATCAATTCGACGACGCTGATCAATCGCGGGACAATCGAGTCGGACCGCGACGTCACGGTGGGCACAACCACGTTGCAGAACAAGAACACCATCAAAGCAGACGGTGCGCTTTCGTTACGTACGACAACCCTGATCAACGATGGAAATGTGCTTGCCCAGGGAGGCGACCTCGCCGTGAATAGCACAACCATCACCAACACAGGTAGGCTCAGCAGCGCGACCGGAGCCACCAAGGTAAATGGGACGACGTTCTCGAATTCCGGCAATATCACCGCAAGCCGGGATCTGTCGGTCAAAGCGACGACCRCCAGCAACAGGGGGACTCTCTCCAGCGAGCGTGGCAACGTTGAGGTCTCCAGCCTCATGTTCACCAATACGAACCGCATGTCCGCCGAGCAGGGCAAGGTCAAAGTGCAGTCGACGCTGTATTCCAACACCGGAACCATCGAGCAAGCCAAGCCCGTAGAGCAAACCAAGCCGGTGGAGCCGGCCAAGCCCGTGGAACAAGCCAAGCCGGTAGAGCCAGCCAAGCCCGTGGAGCAAGCCAAGCCGGTAGAGCCAGCCAAGCCCGTGGAGCAAGCCAAGCCGGTAGAGCCAGCCAAGCCCGTGGAGCAAACCAAACCGGTGGAGCCGGCCAAGCCCGTGGAACAAGCCAAGCCGGTAGAGCCAGCCAAGCCCGTTCAGCAAGCCAAGCCCGTGCAAGTCTGGCCTGTGCAGGTCTGGCCCGTGCAACAGGTCTGGCCGGTGCAGCAAGTCTGGCCCGTACAGCAAATCTGGCCGGTACAGCAAGGCTGGTCCGCACAGGTCCCGGTCGTCCGCCCCTGGTGGCAAACGATGTCCATCAGCTGGAATACGCGCTGGTACTGACGCGCTAGAGACACTCGTCGCATAACACGACGCGGATGAGCCAAGGAAAGGCGGGCGCCGTCCCGGCGCCTGCCTTTCGTGCAGATTGCAATTAAACCTTGGTGCCCAACCATCTGACCGCTGCCGCAACGGACCGACTCACTACAAAGAGCCTCCGCAATTCTCTTTCCGCGGAGAGATTTCCTTCCAGGCAAAGCGCCGTGGGGGTTTTTGGCGCTTTAACCAATGTCGATTCCGCCCTTTGCCCACTTTGCTGATGTTCGTCACGTCGCGCCAAAAAAAACCCAGGCTGTCACGGGGATAACAGCCTGGGGCGCGATTGCGGGGTCGGAGGGGGTCACCCACTCTGCAAAGGTAGATCGTCGACACATAGGGGTATGCCGACAAACAAAAGTCTAACGGGGTTTCATGGCGCAGGAAATCGGATAAGTCTGAATTTAATGGCGCGGGAGATCGGATAAGTCCGAATTGATCAAGCCAGGACAATTGCCTTCCTCCTCAGTCCACACACGCATCTAGGTCCAGAGCCCGGTAATCAAGAACCGGGTCCGCCGTTACGCAGAATCGGATTTGTCCGATTCTCAGCCCATGTTTGCGGTGCTAATATCGGCCCGCTGATCAGCTTCGCCCGGATAGGCCGGCAGCGTTGCGTCGCTTTTGCGCTTCGGAGGTAAGCCTTGTCTAGTTCCGTTATTCCTTCCCAACTCGATGTGCCGCCACCATGGGGCACGCGCTTCGATATACGCGATACGCTCGCTGCATACCGTGCCGAGGCCGTGAAAATCCATCTTGCCGCCACGCGCCCCACCCATGTGCGGGCATTGCGCCGCGAGCGGCTGCGCGGGCTGGCCGCCGGCACGGTGGGCTGCGGCATGGCGGCCGTGGCGGCGTGGCTGGTGGCGGCCTGGTTGACGGGCCCCGCGCCTGCGCCCTTGCCCGCGTCCTTGCCCGCATTCAAGCCTGTGTCCATGCCAGTGTCCTCGCCCGTGTCTTCGCCAGCGCAATCGCCCGCACCAGATGCGGGGCTGCAAGCCGCTGTGGCCGAGCAGCCGGAAGCCGTGGTGGCCGCGGTTGGCTCGCCCGCGCCCGCGGCTCCTCTCCCCGCCCTTTTGCAGGCTAAAAACGCAATCACCAGCGCAACCATCAGCCCCATCGCCGCGCCGGTCCAGCACGCCGTAGCCCGCAGGCATTCGTATGCCGCGCCGATTCCTGCCAGGCAAGCGGCCGCGCGCAGCGCCAGGGTGCCCGTAGCCTATGACGCGGGCGATAGCGCTGACGATAACGCGGGCTATAGCGTTAGCTATAAGTTGGCTATGCCGACGTACGATGCCGGCTCGCGCCCGAGCGCCGTGGCCTATCTGCCGCCCGACTCGCATATCTCGTTGCATGGGCACTCCCGGCTGATCGACGAGTAAGGCTGCGACCTTCCACGTGCGCCGATTTCCGGTGCTCGATCTCGGCCGCCGTGGAAGAAGGGTTGAGCGCCGTGCTTTTAATACTTGTCCGATTCAAATCGGGCGAATGCGTCTCTAGAATGCCCCTGTTGGTCAAACTCTCTCAACGCTACCCGTCAACGCCTCCAGACGCACGTCCCCATTTCCAACAACGGATTTAGATCCGGTGCATTTGCTTTGGGGGTCAGGAAGAAAGGAGACTCCAAGTGCAGAAGAAATTGCAAAAGATAGCGCAACAAAAACGCGCGTTCGCTCGCCGTGCGGCGGCCGCGGCCATGCTGCTTGCCGCCGTCAATGCCGGTGCCGCAACGTTGGCACAACCCAGCGAGCTTGACGACGGGCGAGCCACCCGGCTGAGCGGCCTGGTGGCGACCATGTATCCCGAGCTGGACGCCTTGTACAAGGATCTGCACGCGCACCCCGAGCTTGCATTCGCCGAGACCCGCACGGCATCGCGGCTCGCCAGGGAGATGCGCGCGCTCGGGTTCGAGGTGACCGAGAACGTGGGAAAGACTGGCGTGGTGGCCCTGTACCGCAACGGCCCGGGCCCGACCATCATGGTGCGCACCGACATGGATGGCCTCCCCATGGAAGAGAAGACCTCTCTGCCCTATGCCAGCAAGACAGTCACCACGTGGAACGGGCGCGAGAGCCTCGTTGCGCATAGTTGCGGCCACGACTTGCACATGGCAACCTGGGTAGGCGCCGCGCGCGCCCTGGTCGCCATGAAGGCCCAGTGGCGCGGCACCTTGATGTTCGTGGCGCAGCCGGCTGAAGAGATCGGCGCCGGCGCCAGGGCCATGCTGGCCGACGGACTGTTCACGCGCTTTCCCAAGCCTGACACAGCGCTCGCCTTGCACACGGATCCCCGGCCTTACGGCACGGTCAGTTACAGCATTGGCCCAATGACGTCTGCGGCCAGCGCATTCGAGATCCTCTTCAAAGGCCGTGGCGGACACGGCTCCGCACCCAACAAGGCGCTGGACCCGATCATCATTGCCTCGCGATTCGTCACGGATGTGCAGGCCGTGACGAGCCGGGAAAAGGATCCGATGGCATTCGGCGTGATCACCGTCGGCGCGCTCCAGGCAGGAAGCTCGGGCAACATCATTCCCGACAGCGCGGTCCTGCGCGGCACCATCCGCGCTTACGATTCCGGGGTGCGGGCATTGCTTGTCGACGGGGTGCGGCGCGTTGCGCGGGCATCGGCAAGCGCGGCCGCCGCACCTGAGCCGGAGATCACGATTACCGACAATGGCCTCGGCGTGGTGAACAGCGAAACTGTGGTCGCACGCGTCGAGGCCGCGTTGCAGACCGGCCTGGGCAAGGACAAGGTGGCCCGTACGCTTCCGCTCACGACCAGTGAGGATTTCGCGGAGTACGGCGGCGAGGGGGTGCCCTCGATGTTCTTCCTTGTGGGAGTGCTTGACCCTGAAGACGTCTCGGCCGCAAACAAGAGCGGCGGCAAGCCCCTGGTTTTCAATCACTCGCCCTACTTCGCCCCGGTGCCCGAGCCGTCGATCAAGACCGGTGTCACCGCCATGAGCCTGGCCGTACTTAGCCTGCTTGCGGCACCTTGAACGCGCTTCGCCGTGCGATGCTCCCGCCTGAGCGCGGGCGCAAGCCTTTTAGAAGCGGGCCGAGTACTGAAGCATGTAGAAGTTGATACCGGGGTTCGGCTCCTTGATGCCGGCGTTGGAGTAGTGCTGGAAGCGCACCGCCAGTTCCGAGTCGATCGCGTCCCCGAACCGGTAGCCGGCAGCAATGCGATCGCCAAACTGGAATGCCGTCGAGAAGACCTTTGAGTCCGAGATGCGAGTCCGCGACAGCAGGTGCACACCGGCGCCGACTTCCGCGAAAGGCCCCGAGCGGCCCGCACCCTGGACCCGGAGGATGGGTGTAAAGCCCACATCGCCCATGAGGGTACTATTGCTGCCATGTGGATTCCACCCGCCAACGGAAGCTTCGAGACCCAGGCGAACACGGATTGACCGCGAGCTCGTCGCCCAAAGGTCGGTCTTCAGGTTCCATCGCGCCTCCAGGCGCGCGATCGAAGCCTCGCCGCCCGCACCCAGCGCTGCCCCAAGACGAACCGGCTCAAACCACGCGGCATCCTCGCTGGCGGGCGCGGCAAGCGCGGCGGCGCTGGCAAACGCACTGGAAATCAGGACAAAGGAGAAGACCGATCTAAGCATGACGAAAGCCTTGTGAAGATTAATTTTTGTTTCTTTGACAACTTGATCGCGTTGGAAGTGAACACAAATCCAGAGGATGCCATCGGCATGGCGAACCATTCCCCGGCTCGCCGCCCCTCCTGGCTGGACTTCACGCGAAAAACCTGAAGTATGCGTTCGCCACAAGCGGTCGAATAGATACCGCCAGCACATATCAGCGTCCCAGATTTGGAACGACTTGGACGGAACAGGCGTCAAGCGTGCCATCCAGCGGCGCACCGGCACGCGCGGAGCGTCAGCGCGCCGAGTCCAGCACCTCGCTGTCCTTCACCACGTTCTGGGCCTTGGTGTAGCTCTCGATCAGCAACTGGTACGCGGGGAAGATCTTGGTGTAGATCTCGGCCCACTGCATGGCATCATCCCTGTGCCAGGTCTTCTGCAGTTCCGAAGCGACCGCGGCAGTGTCCATCGGTACCACCCCAGCCTGTACAACACGGGCAAGCGTAATCTCTTGCGCCATCTTCGAGTACGTGCCAGATGCATCGACTACGGCAAAAACCCTGTAGCCATCCGCGACAGCACTAATCGAGGGAAAGGCCATGCACACGCTCGTAATGGTGCCCGCGATGATCAGCGTCTTGCGGCCGGTGGCCTTCACCGCCGCCACGAAATCCGGATTGTCCCAAGCATTGATTTCGCCTTTGCGGGCGACATACTGGGCGTGCGGCGCATTTTCGTGGATCTCCGGGATCAGCGGGCCATTGGGCCCTTGCGGCACGGAGGCTGTGGTGATGACCGGCAGCTTGGAAAGCGTAGCCATCCTTGCCAAGGCTGCGGCACGGGCGCGCAGTTCAGGCATGGGCATATCGCCCACAGTCTGGAACAGACCGCTCTGATGGTCGATCAGCAGCATGGCCGAATCGCTGGGGTCAATCATCGGGCGCTGGCCATTGAAGTTAGCAGGTGTGCTCATCGTGCTTCTCCTTGGGGGTGAAGGTGCATCTGCACCGGATTTTGGATGCTCCGCCGCCATGTGGCGGCTGAACAGGATCTACCCAACCATCTGGCCAAGGCGCCCACTGTTGAAGTCGGCATAGGCCTGGACGATGTCCTCCTGGCTGTTCATCACGAAGGGACCGTAACCTACGACAGGCTCATCAATGGGCTCGCCGATCAAGGGCATGATTGGATTCAATCGTGTCGTTGCGGCTAGAGCATAGGTGTGAGGCGGCATGGCCGGTAGACTGCCAAAGTGGGCGACAGAGTCCTATTTCGAGAACGATGGGGTCGCTCTTCTCGTGCAAGCGCTGGCAGATCCTCAGCTAGGGAATTGGCGCTCACAGCCCCCATCAGCGCCGGCGAGCCGGTGTTTGGGGCGTGATAGAGTTCGCAACATACCGGCGCACGGCGAGCAGGAACGAATGAAGACGCTGCTGATCATCTACCACACGATGACTGGGGGAACAAAGCAGATGGCCGAGGCGGCAGCCGACGCGGCGCGTTTGCAGCCGGACGTCGCGGTCAGGCTGCAGCGAGCGGCCGAGACCGGTCCGGACGATGTGCTGGCGGCCGACGGCTATCTGTTCGCGACGCCGGAGAACCTGGCTGCGATGTCCGGGCTGATGAAGGACTTCTTCGATCGCTGCTACTACGCGGCGCTTGACCGTGTGAACGGCCGCCCGTACGCGGCCATGATCTGTGCCGGCAGCGACGGGCAAAACGCGCTGCGCCAGGTCGAACGCATCGCTACCGGCTGGCGGCTCAAGTGTGTGGCGCCGGGCCTGATCGTCTGCACCCATGCACAGACACCTGAACGCATTCTGGCACCCAAGGAGATCGGCGCCGAGGACCTGGCGCACTGTGCCGAACTGGGCGCTGGATTGGCGGCAGGTCTTGCACTTGGCGTCTTTTGACGTCGAATCCCGTCACGTTCTGGCCCGGCGCGTTCGGGCCAGGCACGATGAGCCTCCCGCCACCACGCGCCAGCGGCTGATAGTCAACTTTCCGCCTCCGACCCGCCCGTCGTGCCACAACGCGGCCTTAATGCTGCCTTAATCCCGCGCGAACTAGTATCTGGCAATCCTTGCGGTGGCAGGAGTCCGCCGCGCCAAGCCTAACGTCGAAGGAGTTCAACATGACAGCACGCCCCAGCTACGAGGCCAGCGCCGCAGCGGCCAGCAAAGTGCCGGAAGTCACACTGGCATTCTGGCTGATCAAGATCGCCGCGACCACGCTCGGAGAGACCGGCGGCGATGCGCTGTCCATGACGATGGGACTGGGCTACCTGGTCAGCACAGCGATCTTTGCCGCGGTGTTCCTGATGGTGGTCTGCGCCCAGGTGCGCGCCACGCGCTTCCAGCCGCTGCTGTACTGGGCCACCATCGTGGCCACCACCACGGTCGGCACGACCCTGGCGGACTTCGCGGACCGCTCGCTTGGCATCGGCTACGCCGGGGGATCCACGTTGCTGGCGTTGCTGTTGCTGGCGTCGCTGGCGTTGTGGTATCGCTGGCTTGGCACGGTCTCGGTCGACAGCGTGCATTCGCCGCGCGCCGAGCTGTGCTACTGGGTCACCATCATGTTCTCGCAGACGCTTGGCACGGCGCTGGGAGACTGGACTGCCGACACGGCCGGGATGGGCTACGTGGGCGGCATGGCGATCTTCGGCTTGCTGCTGGCATTGCTAGCCCTGGCCTACTACCGCACGCGGATCTCACGCACGCTGCTGTTCTGGGCGGCCTTCATCCTGACGCGCCCGCTCGGGGCGGTGCTTGGCGACTTCCTCGACAAACCCCTGCAATCCGGCGGGCTGGCACTGGGCCGCTTCAGTGCTTCGGCAGCGTTGCTGGGCTTCATGGCGCTTTGCCTGCTGCTGATGCCGCAGCGGGCCGCAGCCCGGGCCCGGCACTAGCTGCCGGCCCCGGCTGTATCCGCTTGCGGGAGGAAGCGAGCGGCGGCAGGAAGCGAGCGCGGGTGGGCTGCGCTCCTCATCCGACTCAGGCTTGATGTCAATCAACCGTCGGGCCGGCGCCGTATCTATAGTGGTATGTGGCCTTGCTTCATCCCGCCGCACCTTCATCGTTTCCACCCGTCAGGAGTGCGCCATGAACGACGTCAGATCCGCATTTTCCATACACCGCGCCACGCTACAGCGCGATGTCAACGTCCTGCTAGCCGATGTGCAGGCATTGCTGCGCGACGCCGCCGCCTTGACCGGCGAGCAAGCCGGCCAGGCCCGTGAGCAGTTCAAGGCGCGGCTGGAGGCGCTGCAGCTGCGCCTGCGCGAGTTGCAGGCGCAAGGCCGCGACCAGGTGCGCGATCTGGCCGATTCGGGAGAAGCGTACGTGCATGCGCACCCATGGCGCGCGCTGGGTGCGGCCGCGGCGGTTGCCGCCGTATGCGGGGCACTTGTCGCCATGTCGGTCTCGCGCCGCGATTGATGGCCGATTGATGGCCGATTGAAGGCAACATGGCGCCCGCGCAGCCTCGCTACCACCGCTGGCTCAACCTCGGGCTTCTGGCGATCTGCGCGCTCACGCTGAGCGCGGGATCGCTGCTGTACTGGTACGAATCGGCGGCGCTCGCGCGCACCGTGTGGCTGATCGGCGTCCTGCCGGTACTGATTGCCCTGGCCGCCAGCACCGTGCTCGCGGCTTGGCGCCGCAATGCCGGCGTGGATGTCCTGGCTCTGCTGGCCATCGGCTTCGCATGGTGGCTGGGCGAGCACTTTGCCGCCGCCGTGATTGCCCTGATGCTGGYCAGCGGACGCGCGCTGGAAAGCTATGCGCAAGCGCGCGCCGCCAGCGAGATGAGCGCGCTGCTGCACCACGCGCCGCGCGAAGCCAGCCGTATCGAAAACGGCGAATGGCGCCCCATACCGCTAGACCTTGTACGCCCCGGCGACCGGCTGCTGGTACGCGCGGGCGAAGTGGTGCCTGCCGATGGGACGTTGCTCCAGGCTGCCGAACTGGATGAATCCACCCTGACCGGCGAGGCCGTGCCGCTGCGCCGCGCGCCGGGCGAGCCACTGCGCAGCGGCGTGGTCAACGCCGGCGCGCCGTTCGAGATGCTTGCTGGCGCCACGGCGGCGCAAAGTACCTACTCGGGCATTGTTCGCCTGGTGATGGAGGCGCAGCAAAGCCGCAGCCCGTCCATGCGCCTGGCCGACCGCTACGCCCTGCTGCTGGTGCCGCTGGCGCTGGCCGTGGCCGGCGCGGCCTGGATCATGACCGGCGATGCGCACCGGGCGCTCGCGGTGCTGGTGGTAGCCACCCCCTGCCCGCTGATCCTGGCGGTGCCGGTGGCCATCGTCTGCGGCATGTCGCGCGCAGCCAGCCGGGGCATCCTGGTCAAGAGCGGCGGTGCGCTGGAGCGGCTGGCGCAGTGCCACGTGCTGTTTTTCGACAAGACCGGAACCCTGACCACGGGCCAGGCCCGCGTTTCGGCCATCGAGGCGGCGCCGGGACACGCGCAGGACGAAGTGCTTCGCCTGGCGGCTTCGCTTGCACAGGCCTCGGTGCATGCCAGTTCCCGCGCGCTGGTCGCCGCGGCGCGCGAGCGCGGCCTGGCGCTGGCGTTGCCGGGCGAGGTCGCCGAGGATCCCGGCGCCGGCCTGCGCGGCAGGATCGGCGGGCATGTGGTCACCATCGGCTCCCTGGCGCACGTGGCCAGCGCAACCGCGCCCATGCCGTGGAGTACGGCATGGGTACGGCGCATGGGCCATGAAGGCGCATCGGCCGTCTTTCTTGGCGTCGATGGCGCCATGCGCGGCGCGCTGCAGCTCGCGGACCAGATCCGGCTTGACACGCCTCGCGCGCTCAGGCTGCTCAGGCAGGCCGGCATCCAGCGCATGGTGATGCTGACCGGCGACCGCGACGACGTGGCGCAGATGACAGGCGCGATGCTGGGCGTGACGCAAGTGCGCGCCCAGCAGACGCCCGCGCAAAAGCTCGCGGCAATCCGCGAGGCGCAGCGCAACGACACGGTCATCATGGTTGGCGATGGCGTCAACGACGCGCCCGCGCTGGCCGCCGCCGACGTCGGCGTGGCAATGGGCGCGGCAGGCGCGGCCGCGTCGGCACAGGCTGCCGACGTGGTACTGCTGGTCGACCGCCTCGACCGCCTGGCCGAGGCGATGCAGATCGCCCTGCGCACGCGCCGCATCGCCGTGCAAAGCGTCGTGGCGGGCATGGCGCTGTCGCTGGCGGCCATGATCGCGGCCGCATTCGGCTACCTGCCGCCACTGGCGGGCGCGCTGCTGCAAGAACTGATCGACGTCGTTGTGATTCTCAACGCGCTGCGGGCACGCAAGCCGGGGCCCGAATGGCAGCCCGCGCAAATCACGGCGGCCGAGGCCGCCAAACTGAAGGCCGAGCATAGCGAGCTGGGGCAGGTGCTCGACCAGGTGCGATCGATGGCGGATCGCGTAGCCAGCCTCCCCGGCGAAGCCGCCGCCGCCGAACTGGGGGCGCTCAACGAGGCACTGCGCGCGCAATTGCTTGCGCACGAGATCCAAGACGACGCCGACCTCTATCCGGAACTCGCGCGGCGCCTCGGCGGCAAGGACCCGCTGGCTGCGCTCAGCGGCGGGCATCGCGAGATCTTCCACCTGGTGGGCATGCTGGAGCGCATCGCCGCGGACCAGCCCGCGGACGGAATCGACCTGGAAAGCGCACAGGAAGTCCGGCGCCTGCTCTACGAGCTCAATGCGATCCTGCGCCTGCATTTCGCGCAGGAGGACGAGCTGTATCACGCGCTGGGGGACGCTTGACGAACAAAAGCGCCTGCGCCGGATGCGTGTGACAGCCAGCGCGCCAATCCCGAGCGCGACGCAACATGCCACGGCCGGGTGAACCATGCCATTCCTCGGCAAACGTTGAGCGAAAGGCTGAGCGTACCGGCAACGCCATGCCATCCAGTCTGACCATGCGTGGAAGCAACCGGCTTGATATGCCGCAAGCTTGATGCGGATCAACAAGGGCCGGCGGCACGGTTCTAGAATCATTAGATGGGCATCAGATGGGCGAAACCATGATTTGCGTCGCCGCTCGATTTGCGCGATGCAGGCCCGATGAGACATGCCCGGTAAGACAGGCCCGCCCTGACCGTTGACAACAGTGAGCGATGCAGCGGCAATCCACGCGCATTGCCGCGCTATCGCGTCATCGCGTTACCGCACTATCGCGCGCATCCAGGAGATTCACCATGACAGACCAGACCGATGTCCCCCTCGCGTGCTTCACAGCCAATTGCGAGGCAGGCCTGCGCGCGCTGACCCTGATGCAGGAGGCCCGGCAGCGCTTCCTCGAGCTCCAGCTCGATGCCGTGCGCAAGGACATCAAGACCTTGCACGACGTAGGCGCGCAGCTGGCGAATGCCGGCGACTTCGCCACGCTCGCCACCGTGCCAGCCACCTTCCTGCGCAACCAGGCCGAGCATTACGCACAGCGGATGCAAGCCTGGATGAGTCTCGCCATTCACAACCAGACCGCCATGGTGGAACAACTGCGGGAAGCCGGCGAGACCTGGCAGCACTGCCAGGCCGCAGCGCTGCAGCAGGCCGGGAGCACCGCTTCGCTGCCCGCGCCAGTGCAGGAGATGTTCGAAAAATTCAGCCAGACGGCGGCCACGCTGACCGGGACCGCCGGCAGCACCGGCGCCGCTACGAAGAAGCGGGCCATTCATGCCGGCTGAACTGCCGGCGGGGATGCCGGCGGAAATGCCGCCGGCCCCCGCTGCCATGCCCCCCTGAAAATCGGCAGCTACCTGGGCATGAAGCTGGAGATCGTCAGCCGCGCCAGCCTTGTTGGGGGCAATGAGTGCGCGGCGCATCATCTTGCGCGCCTGCTTGATGATGCCTTGCGGTTGGCTTGCGGCTGGCTTGACGTCGGGTCAGGAAGCGCGCGCGGTTCGGCTTGCGGACGCAACCGTAGTGCCTAGACTGGCAGAAAGCTGCGGAGGCGTACCCGCGGCGCGCGCCTTTCCCGTGCCCCGCCTTGCACTTCATTGCGCCTTCCTTTTTCCGTCCCCGGGGGTCAATGCCATGACCATCAAGATCGTCTTTGCAAAAGCCATCCCCTCCTATTGCCCGGCTGACCTCTGTCTCGAGTGCGCTGCCAGCGTCAACGGCATCCCGGCCAGCTACGCGATCACGGCGGAGGCACTGGAAGACCACTTCGGTGCGCGCTCGCACCGGCCGGAAGACCTCATCCAAGCCTTCGAAGGACACCGCGAGGATATCGAATGCGTGGCGCGGCAGCTGTTTGAATTGACCGCGGCTCACAACATTGTGCTGCACAGCGGTCATTTCCGTTTCGCGCTCTAGGCCTGGCTGTGCGCCGGCTGGCGCGGCGCCTCAATGGCAACAACACCGGTTGCCAGCAAGCCGCAAGGCCGAGCCAGCGCGCGCCGCCGCCCGCGGCACGTGAACCGGGAACTGTCATCTTCATCGCCGCCTCCAGTTGCTGGCGCCGAGGCCCCGCCTTGTCGCGCCCGTGACCTGCCGCGCCAAACCCTCGTTCCGCTTCAATATAGGTAGGCGCGTGGTTGCCGTGGAAACCTGCCCGCTCAGGCTTCCTTTGGCGATATCCATGCTGGCCGCTGCGCGACGCCGGCCTGGCCGTTGGCGGCTTCCACCTGCTCGGCAAAAGCGCGCAGGGCCGGCAGCGCCGCCCCGCTGGCCACATCGGCCTGGCGCAGCGCCAGTACCGGCGACGGCGGCTCGGTGGCCAGGCGGGCGATTTCCTCTGCCGCCCTGAAAGCGCCTTGCCGGGCCATCACGCAGATCACCGACGTCTTGCAGGCCAGTGGCATGTGGTCGCGCAGGAAGCTGCGCATGGGCGCGGCCAGGTGGCCGACCCAGATGGGCGCGACGATGACAAGCCGCCGGCAGTCGTCCAGCGCCGGGCCGGCGTAGCGGTAGCCTACATGCCGCTGCAACAAGATATCCAGTACGCAGCGCGCATCACCCAGCAAGCCGGCCCGGCTGGCCTGGTCGCCGACTTCCGCCAGCGGCCAGCCGGATTGCGCCGCCAGCGCTTCGGCGGCCTGGCGCGCCGTGCCGGTGCGCGAGTAGTAAACGATCAGGATCTGTTCCATCGATGGCTCCTCAGCTCTCGATCCGGGTAATCCGCGCGCCGACCAGCGACAGGCTGATCATGATGCCGCCGTTGGTCAGCACAAACCCCACAAATTCGCCCCACGCGGTATTGATATCCACGCTGGCACCGATGCCCAGCGCCCGCCACCGCGCCGCCGGCGAGCGCGCAACGTGCGCGTCATGGCCCCACCGTCGAGCCTGGGCCGGTGCCCGGGGAGCCTGATGCGGGCTTTGTGCCGGCATTCGCCTCGGCCTGGGGCGCGTGCACCAGCAGTACCGGCCGGTGACATTGCCGGACCAGTGCTTCGGCTACGCTGCCCATCAGCAGGCGCCGCACACCGCGCCGTCCGTGCGTGCCCAGCACCAGCAGCTCCGCCCCGGTCTGCTGCGCCACCTGCTCGATCGCGTTGGCAACGTCGCCCAGCGCCAATGCTTCATCCACCATCAGCGTCTTGCATGTCACCTGCGCAGCCGCCGCCTTGGCCTTGGCTTCGTCCAGCAGGATCTGCCCGCCTTCGAGCAGGCCGGCATGCAAGTCTGTCAGGTCGATGTAGCCGACCTCGTACCTGAGGTAGCTGTTATCGATCACATGCACCACGGTGAGTGCCGAGCGCATCGCGGTGGCCAGGCGCAGAGCCTCCTCCAGCGCCCGATCGGAGGACTCGCTGCCATCCACGGCAACCAGGATCTTGCTGTACATCTTGTACCTCCTGCTTAAAAGACAGGCGCCGCAGCTTGCAGCCGACGCTTCCAGTTTGTACACCCGGGCAAGCGCGGTGTTGATGTAGATCATGGCATTCGCTGCTTTCCCGGGCAACGGGCCGTTTCTGGGCCTCGCGCGCATCGCCAAGGCCGCTTGACGTGCATCAATACGCCCTGTGCCCGGCCCTCTAAGCTGTAGATGGAAGGCGCGCCCATGCGCGCTTGCCTTGCGATATTGCGACATTGCGAAATTGCGACATCCAGCCAGGAGGCACGGACCATGTACCAGAGAATATTGCTCGCGGTGGACGGCAGCCGCTCTTCGGACCTTGCCCTGAGCCAGGCCATCACGGTGGCCAAGGCGACCGGCAGCGAGGTAAAAGTGCTCTTCGTGGCGGACGACAACGATGTCTTCTTCACCGCGGGCAGCTACGACCCGCGCAAACTGATGGAAGCCATCCTCGCCGCGGGACGCGATGCACTGGCAGCGGCCGCCACGCGCCTGGCGGATGCCGGCATCCCGCATACCACGCTGATCCTCGAGAAGCCCGTTTCCCCCGGACAGATCTCCACCACGATCGTGGAGCAAGCCGACCGCTGGAATGCGGACCTGATCGTTGTCGGCACGCATGGCCGCAGCGGCTTGCGGCGCCTGGTCATGGGCAGCGTGTCCGAAGGCGTGGTGCACAAGAGCAACAAGCCGGTGCTGATGGTGCGCAGCGAGATCGAGGAATGAGGACACCCCGGGAACAACGGGCTGAATGATGGGCTTCATGCCGGCGGCGGGCAGGTTGATGCGAGGCACTGCCCGGATCCGTCGCAACGGCGTGGCCGCGCCCCGGGTTCGCGCATCCGGGTTTTCCCCAGCGGTACCCCCCTAGTCTGGGCGGCCCGGACAAGTTATGCTCTTGGCCGCCTAATAGCCCACACGGGGTGTGCTAGCGCTCAATCGACAATCCTCCGGCACCGGGCGGGCACATCTGGACGGAAATCAGCCTTGCGTACCCCTGCACGCACAACCTCTTGCCCGCGCGCATGCCGCTAAGCCGGCTGTTGTTGCCGCCGCAGCCGCCGATGCTCGCGCCGGGCATCGCGCACAGCACTTTCAGCGTGCAAGGCGACGCCGGCCAGAGCTTGCTGGCCTGGCAGGAGCGGATGAGCCCGGTCTACGACATCCGGCCTGCCACGGCGCAAGGCGAGCAGACGTTCGAGGCCTCGCTGTCTCGCTACACCATCGACGATCTGAGCTTCTTCGACATCCGCACCAGCCCCAATGTGGCCGAGCGCTCGTTGGGACGCGTGTCGACGGAGAACATTCGCGACATTACCTTCAGCGTGTTCCTGGAAGGCGCGCCCGCCCAATTCCTGGGCGGCAAGCCGGGACTCGGCGCGCCGCAGCGGCCCGGCTTGCCAAGCATCCTCGCGCTGGACATGGACCAGCCGTGCACTATCCGGAGTTTTCAAGGCCGCATGCTGCTGTTCTTTGTGCCGCGTGCCTTGGTGGAGATGGCCTTCCCCGACGCCGCCTCGCTGCATGGGCGCCTGGTTCAGACCACCACACCGCTGATGCGCGTGCTGATCTCGCATCTGGTGGCACTGAATCGACAAATCGTGGGCCTGAGCAAAGAGGAAGCCGACCGGTCCTTTCGCACCGCGATCGAACTGCTGGCCGCGGTGTTCAGCCGGCAAGCGGGGCTCTCCGGCAACGCCCGCGCAGCGGTGCGGGCCGCCGTGTACGGACAGGTGCGGCGCTATGTCGAGGCCAATCTGCATGACCCCGGCCTGACCCCTGACAGCGTGTTGCAGTCGCTGCATCTGTCGCGCGCCAGCGTGTACCGTCTATTCATGCATGAGGGTGGCCTGGCCGCTTATATCCGTAGCCGCAGGCTGCGGGTGGCGGCCGATGAACTGGTGCGCTTTCCCAATATGGCGGTGCAGGACATTGCCTCCGGGCTCGGGTTCAACAATGCATCGAGCTTTACGCGCGCATTCCGCCGCGCCTACGACATCGCGCCGCAGGAATTGCATGGCTATGCGCCGCTGCTACAGCGCGAACAAGCAAGGCTCCAGCACCATGCCCCCTGGCGCGCGGCGGGATTCAGGTAGCTCAGATAGGGATCCCGCGGATCCCGCGCCAGGCACCGCCACGCACGCCCCCTCACTCCACCGGCGGCGCCGGCATCCACCCGTTTGCGGCGTTTGCCGCCACGACCAGTTTCGCGATCGAATCCACGGGGAACCCGCGCCGGCGCCATTGCGGCTCGCCACCGCCTGCGTCTACTCGCTGACCCCGTGCGCAAGCCAACGAATCGCAGGGTGTTCTCCGGGCAGTGCCGCGCGGGTGGCATCCTCCATCAGCCGCAGGCCGGTGTTGCTGTTGGTGAGCAGCACGACGCCCGAGCGCAGCTCGGTGCTGCCCATCACGAATGCCCTCACGCCTTGCATCTTGCCCCACTGGAAGAACGTGCCCCGGCTGGGCTCGACGCCCCACCCCAGCCCCCAGCCAATGTCAGGCTCCGTGGCAGCCGGCGCGCCATCGAGGTAGACGATCTCTCCCTTCGGCACCATGACGCTCGCCGTCAGCCATTGTTGCCAGGTCGATGCACGGAGCCCGTCGCCCCGGAGCACGGCGGCAACAAAAGCACCGTAGTCGCCTGCCGTGGTTTGCAGCGAATAGGAGGCGCTCGCCGCTGGCGGGCGATGCACGTCGAGCCGCTGCGCCGCCTCATGCGGGTTGGCCGCATTCGCGAGGAACCGATCCTGCCACTCCAGGCTCGATGAGCGCATCCCGAGTGGCTCGAACACCAGGCGCCGCAGGATCGCTTCCAGGGTTTCCCCTGTTTTTGCCTCAACGGCGGACTGCAGAAAGATGAACCCCAGGCTGGAGTAGCTGAACCATGCGCCAGGAGGAAAGTGCAGCCGCAGCGGATTCTTGTCGCGCAGGTTCTGCAGGCCACAGGTATGCGTGAGCACGTGGCGCATGGTGATGCGCGCCGAGGCCGCATCGTCCGGCACGATCGGCTGGGCCGAGCGCGACAGCGGCTCGTCAAGATCCAGCACGCCGGCGTCGACAAGCTGCAGCAAGGCGTACGAGACGATCGGCTTGGTGAGCGAGGCCGCGCCGAACACAGTGCTGGCATCCACCGGCTCGGCGGTGTCCTGGTTCCTCACCCCAGCGGCAGCCACCTCGACCGAGTCCTGGCGCACGTGCGCCAGGCAGGCGCCGGTGACGGATTTGTCCGCCAGCAGATGCGCAAGGCGCATGTCCAGCGACGGCGTTCCATATTCCATGTTGCCTCACTCCGTTTGACAAGGAATCAGATAATCAATGCATGCCCGTGAAGTCCTGTAGCGCCGTCCTCACCGCCATGATGGCCGTGCGCCAGTCGTCCCTGGCCGGCTGGCGGAACAGCCGCGCGGTCGGATACCAGGGGCTGTCCGTGCGGGCAAGCTGCCAGCGCCAGTCCGGGGTGAACGGCACCAGGATCCACACCGGCTTGCCCAATGCGCCGGCCAGGTGCGCCACCGCCGTGTCGACGCAGATCACCAGGTCGAGCTCGGCGATCAGGGCGGCGGTGTCCCAGAACGTTTCCAGCTGCGGCGAGGGGTCGCGCATCGCGGGCAGCGCGCGCAAGGCGTCGCGATCGGATGCCCTGACGTCCTTCTGCAGCGAGACGAACGTGGCATCGGCCTCGAACAACGGAGCCAGGTCGCGCAGGGATATCGACCGCTTGCGGTCGTTGAGGTGCGTGGGGCTGCCGCTCCACACCACGCCAACGCGCGGGCGGCGCGTGTCCTCGCCGAGCCAGGCTGCCCACCTGGCGCGGCGCGCGGCATCCGCGTGCAGGTACGGCGTGGCCGCGGGGATGGCGGTGGTCACCTTCCAGAGTGCGTACGGCAGGCTCAGCAAGGGGCAGTGATAGTCGAACGCCGGCACCGCCTCGTTCTTGCCGATCACCGCGCCGACCCCTGGAAAATCCGCCAGCAAGGCACGCAGCGGCTCCTGCACGCGCAGCACGATCCGCGCGCCGGTGCCCGCCAGCAACGGGATGTAGCGCACGAACTGCAGCGTATCGCCAAAGCCTTGCTCGCAGTGCAGCAGCAGCGTCTTGCCGGCAAGCGGCGGCTCGCCGAGCCAGAGGTTCTCCCCGAGGCCGTGCGGCCGCTGGGTCCCGTTGTACCAGCGGCATTCGTATTCGCGCCACCCATGCTCGAACTCGCCTAGCAACAGGTTGGTGCCAGCCCGGTTGGYGCGCGCGCCGGGATTGTTCGGGGCGATCTGTATGGCCTTCTTGAACATGCGCAGCGCTTCATCGAAGCGATGCGACTCGCCCAGCGCGACACCGAGGTTGTTGTAGGCGTCGGCGCAATCCGGCTTGAGCTCGATCGCGCGCCGGTACGCCGCCATCTCGGCATCGTACTGGTCCAGCAGGCCCAGGGCGCGGCCCATGTTGTAGTGGATCTCCCAGGACCCCGGGCTGAGGGCGGCGGCGCGCTTGAGCAGTGCCAGCGTGCGCCCGTGCTCGCCCAGCGCGGACAGCGACATCGCCGCTGCGTGCAGGGACGGCAGTTGGCGCGGGGCCAGCCCGATGGCCTGCTCCAGCAGTGCAATGGCACGCGCATGGTTGCCGGCGGCCTGGTGAACCAGGCCAGCGGCATGGCAGCGCTGCGGGCAGGCAGGCAGGACAGCCAGGGCGCGGTCGAAGTATCCGGCGGCGGCCGCGGGGCTTTGCTTGCGCGCAGCGATGTAGGCCAGCCCTTCCAGGGCATCGCCGTGATGCGAGTCCGTGTCGATGACTTCCTCAAGCAACTGCGCTGCCGCGTCCAGCTGGCCAGCGTCGAAGTGGCGCTGGGCGGCTTCGAGCTGCGCGGTGAAATGCTGATCCATTACGCCTTCTGTCCTTCACTTTGATAGCAAGGCCGCCATTATCGCGCAGGTGCGGCCTGAGCCTCTTGGGCACAGCGCGGGTACGCGTTCTGCGTGACGCACAGCGCGGCGCAAACACGATCGGCATGCCCGCCACGACCTGGCGGATCTGCGCAATGGCCTGGCCGCATTCGCGCCCGGCCCCCGGGGTGCTGGCAAGTCGGGTACGCACGATGCATAATCCTGAAACTGGTTTCACCGAGACCGACTTTCCATGCCACGCCCTGTGACACAAGCCAAGTCCAACCTGAAGCCCGCAGAGAAACTCACCATCCAGGACGTTGCCGACTATGCGGGCGTCTCGAAAGCCACGGTGTCGCGCTACCTGAACCGGGGCGGCGAGCAGTTGTCCGCCGACGTGGAGGCGCGCGTGGCCGCGGCGGTGCGCGCGCTGGGCTATAGCCCGAGTCCCATGGCGCAAGCGCTCAAGCGCGGCAAGTCGCGCCTGATCGGGCTGGTGGTGGCGGACGTTTCCAATTCGTTCTCGGTGGCCGTGCTGCGTGGTGTGGAGAAGGCCTGCCGCGACGCGGGCTATATGGTGATGCTGTTCAACCTGGGCAATGACGAGCAACTGGAGCGCGAAGCCATTCGCTCGCTGTCGGCTTACCGGGTCGAGGGCTTCATCCTGCACACGCTGGGCCACGACGCCGGCGCCCTTGCCGATGCCGCGCAACTGGGCAAGCCAGTCGTGCTGGTCGACCGCAAGGTCGGCGACGCGGAAGTCGACCTGGTGGCCCTGGATAACCTTTCCGCGGTCCATGAGGCTGCCGGCCACCTGCTCGAAGCCGGCTACCGGCGCCTGCTGTTCATCAGCGAGCCGATCAAGGCCATCAGCTCGCGCAACGAGCGGGCCCGGGCCTTCCAGCACTTCATCGCGGAGCATGCGGACTCGCTTGGTGGCAGCGTTTTCGAAGCCCGTGCCGGCGACGACGACGCCCTGGACGAAGCGCTGCGCGCCCTGCGCCAGGGGGCCGGCAAAGCACCCATCGCCGTGCTGGCGGCCAATGCGGTGATCTCGCTGCGCGTGGCCGCCGCCGCCGCCAGGCTGGGGTGGCAGCTCGGCACCGACCTCGGCCTGATCGGGTTCGACGATCCGGAATGGGCTGCCCTGGTCGGCCCCGGCCTGAGCACGATTTCCCAGCCAACCGACGACATCGGGCGCGCCGCCACCAACTGCCTGATCGAGCGCCTGCAAGGCGCGCAGCTCGCGCCGCGCCAGGTCCTGTTGCCCGGCACCCTGGTCAAGCGCGGGTCGACGCGCCGCGGCTGACAGGAACCCGCAAGTGGTTCCTGGCAACGCAACGGCGTAACGAGCGCCCACCCTCTCCCCCGTCCCCTCTCCCGCAGGCGGGAGAGGGGCGCAAACCAGCGGCTTTGGACGGAGCCGGCCGGTACGCCAAAGCCGATCGCGATGGCGACGGCTGTTACTCCCCCTCCCCCGCTCCATCCCCCAATTTCATCCGTAAGGGTTTCCACTGCTGGAGTTCTGAAACCGGTTTCCTATAATCCTGAAACCGGTTTCAGAACCGTACTTGCCGAGCGCTGCGACGCCAGCGACACATTCCACAGAACGTGCAGGAGACATTGATGAATATCCACCGCTTGTTGCGCCAGATTGCCGCGCCCGTGCTCACGCTGCTGGTCCTGGCCAGCGCCTCGGCCGGCGTCCAGGCACAGACCGTCGCCGAGATCGTCAAGAGGGGCAAGGTCACCATCGGCGTGGTGACGGGCGCGCCGCCCTTCGGCACCACGGATGCCACCGGCAAGCCCGCCGGCTACGATGTCGACGTGGCCAACCTGTTGGGCAAGTACCTCGGCGTGCCGGTCGATATCGTGCCGCTCACCTCTCCCAGCCGCATTCCGGCGCTGGAAGCCGGCAAGGTCGATTTCCTGGTCGCCACCCTGGCGCCGACGCCCGAGCGGGCACGCGCCATCATGTTCAGCTCGCCCTACAGCGCGTTCGAGCTGACCATCTTCGCGCCGGTCGCGGCCAAGTACGCCAAGCTGGCTGAGCTTGGGAAGAGGAAGGTTGGCGTGACGCGCGGCACCACGCAAGACACGGCACTGACCCGCCTGGCGGTGCCCGGCATGAGCATCGTCCGCTTCGAGGACGACGCCACCTGTGCGCAGGCGCTGATCAGCAACCAGGTCGAAGCCATTGCCCTGCCCAGCACCACCGGCAACGAGATCATGAAGGCGCGCGGCGCCGGCAAGTTCGATGCCAAGTTCGCGTTCTCGGTACAACCGAACTCGATGGCCGTGCGCAAGGACGCCTTCGAGCTGCGCCAGTGGCTCAACACCACCATCGCCTACGTCAAGCTCAATGGCGAACTCGACGCCATTGCGCAGAAGTGGACCGGCAAGGCGCTGCCCACGCTGCAAACGTTCTGACCCCGGCAAGTCCGACGTTGCGCGCCAGCGCCAGCCGGCGCGCCAGGAGACCCGCATGAACTATCAATTTGAATGGAACCCGGTGCTGTCGCAGCTGGATCGCTTTGCGCAGGGTGCGGCCATGACGCTGGCGCTCAGCTTCGGCTCGATCCTGCTTGGCACCCTGGTCGGTACCGCCGGCGCCATCGCGGCAGCATTTGGCGGCCCCTGGCTCCAGCGCGCCGCCAGGGCATACGTCGAGGCCATCCGCAACACGCCCTTCCTGATCCAGCTCTTCATCATCTTCTTCGGCTTGCCTACCATCGGCCTGCAGATCGATGCCATCACCGCCGCGGTGATTGCCATGACGGTCAACCTCGGCGCCTACTCGACCGAGATCATCCGGGCCGGCTTGCAGGCGGTTCACCGTTCGCAGCTCGAAGCCGCCGCCGCGCTAGGCATGACGCGCTGGCAGCTGATCCGCCATGTCGCCCTGGTGCCGGCGTTCGAGAAGGTCTATCCGGCGCTGACCAGCCAGTTCACGCTGATGATGCTGACTTCGAGCGTGGTGTCGGCGATCTCGGTGGAAGAGCTGACGGCGGTCGCCAGCCAGATCGATTCGCAGACCTTCCGCACCTTCGAGAGCTACATCCTTGTCATGTTCATCTACATCGGGCTGGCACTGCTGCTGCGCGCCATGTTTGCCCTGATCGGCAATCTGGTGTTCAGGCGGCGCCGCGTGGTGGCGCGCGCCAGGCGCGCCGCGCGCACTGCCCGCGTTGCGCCCCTGGCGCATGCGGCGCTGACGCCGGCGGTGGCAGGGAGCGCGAAATGATCACCGAGTTCTCCTGGAATCATCTTGAAATCCTGCTCCTGGCGGCACGCTGGACGCTGTGGGTGACCTTGCTGGCCTTCGTCGGCGGCACGCTGGCCGGCTTCCTGGTGGCGCTGGGGCGGACCTCCAGAAACGTCCTGCTGCGCCTCGCCAGCACGGTCTATATCCAGATCGTGCAAGGTACGCCGGTGCTGATCGTGCTGTTCCTGAGCTACTACGGCCTCTCCGTGCTTGGGCTCAAGCTGTCGCCGATGGTGGCGGCCATGTTGGCGATGTCGATCTACGCCAGCGCTTATCTTGGCGAGATCTGGCGGGGCTGCATCGAGGCCGTGCCGCAAGGGCAGTGGGAGGCCAGCGAGGCGCTCGCCCTCACCCGCTGGCAGCAACTGCGCCATGTCGTGCTGCCGCAGGCCGTGCGGCTAGCCCTGCCGCCCACGGTGGGCTTCTCGGTCCAGCTGGTCAAGAACACCTCGATCACTTCCATCATCGGCGTCATCGAACTCACCCGCGCCGGCCAGCTGATCAACAACGCGACCTTCCAGCCCTTCGCGGTCTTCGTCGTCGTCGCACTTATCTACTTCGCGCTTTGCTTCCCGCTTTCTTCGGCAGCCAGGCGCATGGAAAGGAGTCTCCATGCCCATCGTTGAAGCACAAGGCGTGCACAAATCCTATGGCCCCGTCGAAGTCCTGAAGGGCGTATCGTTTGCCATCGAGCCGGGCCAGGTGGTCGCCATCATCGGCCGCAGCGGCTCCGGCAAGAGCACCATGCTGCGCTGCCTGAACGGCCTGGAGGCCATTAATGCCGGCAATATCACGGTCGCCGGGCACAAGCTGGATCACGACCGGAAGCGGCTGCTCGACCTGCGCCGCGACGTGGGCATGGTGTTCCAGAGCTACAACCTCTTTCCGCACCTGACGGTGGGCGAGAACATTGCGCTGGCGCCTTCCATCGTCAAGAAGATGGCCACGGGCAAGATCGACGGCATCGTCGACCAGGTGCTGGCCCAGGTCGGCCTGCTGGACAAGAAGGACTGCTACCCCGAGCAGCTCTCGGGCGGCCAGCAGCAGCGCGTGGCCATCGCCCGTTCGCTGGCGATGGAACCCAAGGTGATGCTGTTCGACGAGGTGACCTCCGCGCTCGATCCGGAGCTGACGGCGGAGGTGCTGCGCGTCATGGAAAACCTGGCCGCTTCCGGCATGACCATGGTGCTGGTGACGCATGAGATGGAGTTCGCGCGCCGCATGGCACATACCACCATCTTCATGCACCAGGGCAAGGTGCACGAGGCGGGCCCGTCAAAGGCGCTGTTCGCGCAGCCACGGACACCGGAGCTACAGCAATTCCTCAGCGCGGGAGCCCTGAAATGACCCAGCGGCGACAAGATGGTTCCTCCCGGCCGCCGGTGCTGATCTCGCTCACGGCCTATGGCGCGGACCTGGCCCAGCGCGACGGGCAGGCGGCGCTGGCGCGGATTGCCGCAGCGGCCGGCGCCGACGGCGTGGAATACCGCGGCGAACTCCAGCGCGGACACAAGGATGAAGTCAGGGAACAGCGCGAAGTCGCCGAACAGCACGGGCTGGCCGTGGTCTGGTCGAGCCCGGAGGGGCTCTGGAGCGAAACCGGCAGCCTCGACCTCGCCGCGCTCGACCGCGCCTTCACGACCGCGCTGGCGCTCGGCGCCGGCCGGGTCAAGATGTCGCTGGGTGGCTACCGCGAAGGCACTGCGCTTGACGGGTTGCTCCCGTGGCTGCGGCACGGCGGCATCGAACTCGTCGTGGAGAACGACCAGACCGCCAGCGCCGGCACCGTACCCCCGCTGCGCGACTTCTTCGCGCGTGCCACGGCACTCGGCAAGACGGTGCCGATGACCTTCGATATGGGCAACTGGCACTGGACGGGCGAAGATCCGCTCGACGCCGCGCAGGTCTTCGCCGCCCAGGTGGGCTACGTGCACTGCAAAGGCGTGCTGCGCACGCCTGCCAAGTGGATTGCGGTACCGCTGGATCAATCGGCTGCGCCATGGCGCAGCGTATTGCGCCGCCTGCCCGCCGACGTTGCGCGTGCCATCGAGTTCCCGCTGCAAGGGGAAGACCTGGTGCAGGTCACGCGCAAGCATGTCGACCTGCTGCGTTCGGTGGAGATTCCCGCATGAGCCCCGATCTGGATGTGGTGACGCTGGGCGAGGCCATGCTGATGCTGGTGGCCGGTGAAGCCGGGCCGCTCGAAGGCGTGCAGACCTTCCACAAACGCACCGCGGGCGCCGAGACCAATGTGGCCATCGGCCTGTCGCGCCTGGGCCTGAAGGTCGGATGGGCCAGCCGCCTCGGCGATGATTCGATGGCGCGCTACCTGCTCGGTGAAATGCGCCGAGAAGGCGTGGACTGCAGCCAGGTGGTGTGCGAGCCCGGCGAGCGCACCGGCTTCCAGTTCAAGGGACGGGTCGACGACGGCAGCGATCCGCCCGTGGAATATCACCGCCGCGGATCGGCCGCAAGCCGCATGAACCCGGGGCATCTGGACGAGCGGTGGCTACGGCGCGCACGCCACCTGCACGTCACCGGCGTATTCCCCGCGCTGGCCGAAGGCACGCAGGCCGCCACGCGCCAGGCCATCTCCACCATGCGGGCTGCCGGCCGCACGATCTCGTTCGATCCCAATCTGCGCCCCGCGTTGTGGGCCACGCCCGAGTTGATGCGCGAGACGCTGAACGGCCTGGCCCAACAGTGCGACTGGGTGCTGCCCGGCATCGAGGAAGGCCGCTTCCTGACCGGCCATGCCGAGCCCGAACGCATCGCCGCCTTTTACCGTGGGCGCGGCGCCAGGCTGGTAGTCGTGAAGCTGGGCGCTGAAGGCGCCTACTTCGATGGCGAAGCCGGCACCGGCCATGTGCCGGCGTTCAGCGTCGAGCGTGTCGTCGACACCGTCGGCGCAGGAGACGGCTTTGCCGTGGGCGTCATCAGCGCGCTGCTGGAAGGCCGGCCGGTGGCCGACGCCGTCCGGCGCGGCGCATGGATCGGCGCGCGGGCGGTGCAAGTGCGCGGCGATACCGAAGGCCTGCCCACCCATGCCCTGCTGGCGGCCAGCAACCTGTGAAGTCACAGCAAGGATTTCCCATGCGCAAGAATGTACTGGTGTTCCGTCCCATTCCGCCCGACCTGCTCGCCCGGATCGAATCGGAGCATGACGTGATCGTCGCCGACCCGCGCCAGCCGGCGCAACGGCCGGCCTTTCGCGCCGCGCTGGCCAACGCGCACGGCCTGATCGGCTCCAGCGTCAAGCTAGGCGCGGCCGAACTGGCAGAAGCCGGCCAGCTGGAAGTGATCTCGAGCATTTCGGTGGGGGTCGACAACTATGACCTCGCCTGCCTGCGCCAGCGTGGCATTGCGCTCTGCCATACGCCCGGCGTACTCACCGAAACCACCGCCGACACGGTCTTCGCGCTCATCATGGCGGCCAGCCGCCGCCTGATCGAGCTCGCCGCGCATGTGCGCGAAGGCCGCTGGGCTGCCAATATCGGTGAAAACCTGTTCGGCTGGGACGTGCACGGCAAGACCCTGGCGATCCTCGGTTTCGGGCGCATTGGCCAGGCGGTGGCACGCCGCGCGGCGCTTGGCTTCGGCATGGAGGTGCTCTACGTCAACGAGACTGCCGCCGAACCACCCGATCTCGTGGGGCGCGCCACCCGCACGGAACTCGACGACGCCTTGCGGCGCGCCGATATCGTCGCCGTCACGCTGCCGCTGACCGAGAGCACACGTGGCTTGATGGGGCAGCGCGAATTCGCGCTGATGAAACCGGGGGCCATCTTTGTCAACGGCGCCCGCGGCCAGATCGTGCAGGAAGACGCGCTGCTCGCGGCGCTCGACGGCGGCCACCTGCGCGCCGCCGGGCTCGATGTCTTCGCCACCGAACCGCTGCCGCAGGATTCGCCGCTGCGCTGCCATCCGCGGGTGACCGCCCTGCCCCATATCGGCTCAGCCACGCATGAAACCCGCCGCGCCATGGCGGAACTGGCCACGCGCAACCTGTTGGACGCGCTGGCCGGCCGGCCACCCGCCGCGCGCTTCGACCTGACAGCCATGGCCGCTTAGGCCAGCCGGACCGCCACCCGATTTCACCGCAAGGACCATCCGCAATGCCCCGTTCCATTCCCACGCTGTGCGGCTCGATCATGGGCGAGCCTTTCACCTTCAATGTGCGCATCCACAATGCGGCTTACCGGGCGCTGGAGATCGACTACACCTTCGTCTGCTTCGGCGTGCAGGACGTGCCCGGCGCCGTGCAATCGATCCGCGCGCTGGGCGTGCGCGGCATGAATGTGTCGATGCCGCACAAGCAGGCCGTGATCCCTCACCTCGACCACCTCGACGAGACCGCGCGCGCCATCGGCGCGGTCAATACCATCAACAATGTCGATGGGGTGCTGACCGGCTACAACACCGATTGCATCGGCGCCGTGCGTGCCTTCCAGGAGGTGACCGAGCTGCCGGGCAAGCGCATCGCGCTGCTGGGCGCGGGTGGCGCGGCAAGGGCCATGGCCTATGGATTGCGCGAGGCCGGCGCCGCCGTGACCGTATTCAACCGCACCGCGGCGCGCGGTGAGGAACTGGCCGCGTCGCTTGGCCTGCGCTTTGGCGGCGCGTTGTCCGACTTCCAGGAGGCAGACTTCGACATGCTCGCCAACGCGACGGCCGCCGGCTTTCGCGCACCCGATGTCAACCCCGTGGCCGGGCAGCTCGCCGCCCACCTGATCGTCATGGACGCTGCCTTTATCCCGGTCAGGAGCAAGCTGATCCGGGATGCCGCCGCGCTTGGCTGCCGCACCATCGACGGCACGCGCATGATGCTGCACCAGGCCTGCGCCCAGGTCGAGTTCTACACCGGCTGCGCACGCGCGCCGATCGAGGCGATGGAGGCGGCACTGCTGGAGGAGATCGCGCGCCTGTCCTAGCCGGTGCTAGCATGGCCGTCGAATTTGTCAGCTGATTGCCCAAGTCGATAACGAGCAACGATGAAAGGTGACGCTTGCAGCTTTTAGCGACACGGCTAGCGCTGCGCGGACTTCCGGCCCGAGGACGAGATCGAGACACGTCCAGCCGGAAATGGCTGTGCCGTGATGCGAAGCACGCCAGCGGCCCTCGCCGATTTGCAAATCGTCTTCTGTCGTATAGGCATTCGGCTCGCCGGAGAGACCCATGCCGAGCGCCTTCAGCAGAGCTTCCTTGCGGGTCCAGATACTGAGCACGGTGGCGGCCGAATCGGGTCGCGCCGGCTCAAGCGCCTCCTCCTCGATCGGAGAGAAAATCCCGCGTCCAATGCCCGCAATGTCTAGGCCGTCAATCCATCGCTCCACATCCACGCCGACGCGGCAATCCCATGCGAAAGCGAGCAGCGTCATCCCGTCAGTGTGGGAAACACTGAATGCGAGCTTTGCGGCGTGCGGCCACTGCAAGACGGGCTTGCCGAACGGCGTAGCACAAAAGCGCAGGGATTCGGGTCTGCAGGTCAGATAGCCGCCGATCAGCCAGCGGAGAAGGCTCCGACGGGCAATGAAGGCGTTGCGATTCCTCTCATGTCTGTAGGCTCGGGCACGCTGTCGCTCATCCGGCGAAAGCGCGTGGGCGAGCGTCGAACATGCTGGTTCGATAAGATAGTCATTCAGCACCCACACGTGCACGGCGCTATCCGGCAACGAGAGGTGGCTCGGATCAGGCAATAAAGGCGACGCGGTACGCCCCGCGTTGCGTGCGGTGACAAGATCGTGCTGCATGCCGTTCGATCCCAGCTCACGCCTTGCGGCGCCTCATGAAACACACCTGCCGCGTCATGCGTTTGCCAACCCCTCGTCCAGTAGCGCCGCTATGACCTGCAAATTCGGTTCGACGAGCATATCGGCATGGTCGCTAGGCACTTCTGCAATCATCAAGCCGCCGCGCGCGACACGCCGCCATAGCGATATCGGATCGCCCCAATCCTGATGTCGAATCGCCGCGCGCACATAGACAATCGGGCCCGCGTGATACGGCTGCGGTCGGTAGGTCGTCGTTGCTTGTCTCATCGCTTCGCGCACGCGCCAAAGCGCAGGCGGGAACGATTCGGTGTAGGCGTCCGGCCGGCGCGTCATGCGCCCGAGGCTCATTCCCACGCGATTGGCCGCCTTCCCAAGCATGTACGTCAGATAACCGAAAAGCTGCGACGCAGGCACCGCGCGCAGCCTGCGCCACTGGTAGCTCGAATTGCTGCAGCAGTACCGCATCCAAGCACTCCATGGCAGGAAATGCTCGTGCACATAGGTATCGAGCAGGCACAGGAAATCGATGTGCTCGCCAGCGCGCATCAGCTGTTGCGCAATCTCAAGGGCGACCAGTCCGCCGAACGAGTAGCCGGCCAGCGCGTACGGTCCGTCGGGCTGCACGGTGCGCATCTGTTCGATGTAGCTGGCCGCCATGTCTTCGACGCACCGCTGTGTCGGCTGCTCGCCATCAAGGCCTCGTGCCTGCAGTCCATAGACCGGACGCGGACTACGCAGCGCGCAGACCAGCCCCCAGCATTCCATCACCGAGCCGCTCAAGCCATGCACGAGGAATAGCGGCGTCCCGGTGCCGGCGCGCACGGGCACGAGGATCGGCGACGGCGGCTGCGGTGCACCCTCGTCGATCGCTGCGGCGAGGCGCGCGATCGTCGGCGCGATCAGCAGCGTCGCGAGTGGAATCGTGCGCCCGGTCGACTGATGCACGTCGGCAAGCAAGCGCGCTGCGAGCAGCGAATGACCACCCAGGTCGAAGAAGTTGTCGTCGCGACCGATCGGTGCGAAGTCGAACAGTTTCTCCCACAACACCTGCAAATGACGTTCCAGTTGTTCGCGCGACTCGCCAACGGCTGGCAATTCGCGCGCCGCAAGGTTCAGTGCCGGATGGTTCCGGATCGCGTCGAGGCATCCAGGATTGCGTAACGCCGCGGCATTGCCGACCGGCAAGCCGTTGACCGCATTGCGCGCGGCTGCTTCGGACAGCTTGCCGTTATACGTGACCGGCAACGCATCGACGGCGATGATCCGGTCCGGCACGTGCGATCGCGAGGCACGACGTGCGAGGTCGCGGCGCACTCGGGCGGCCAGCGCGCCAGTCAGTGCGACGCCATCGTGCAAGACCAGCAGCAGCACGATGCGCTGGTCGTACCTTTCCGCGTGCGTGCCAGCTGGCGGCGTGGCGCGTGACCGCTGCTCGACCACCAGCGCGTCGCGAATGTCCCGGATATCGCTCAGCACACGATAGATTTCGCCCGGACCGACGTTGACGCCGCGAACATTCAGGACGCCATCGGAACGGCCATGCAGCCGCGCGGTGCCTTCCGGCGAAAATTCGATGCGATCGCCGTGCGTCCAGACACCTTTGTTGCTGGTGAAATAGGCAGCGTGAAACGCCTTGCCGTCCGTGTCGCCAAAAAAACCGAGCGGACGTGAAGGAAACGGATTCGCGCAGACCAGCTCGCCGATTCGGCTGGTGCGGGCACCCTGTTCCCACGCCTGAACATCGAGCGCGAGGCTCTTGCATTGGGCTTCCCCCGCATAGATCGGCAGGTTCGGATTCCCCAGCACAAAGCAGCCGAGAATATCCGTGCCGCCCGAGATCGACTGCAGGGGCAGCGGCTTCACGTGATCGCGCACCCATTCGAACTGCGCGTCGAACAGCACCGCACCCGTCGACATCATCGCGCGTAGTGCGCCGAGATCAAATTGCTGCCCTGGCACCAGGCCCGCGTCCTCGCACATCTTCAGGTAAGCGGGACTTGTGCCGAACACGGTGACGCGCTCGTCGGCGACGAGACGCCACAACGCATCGACCGTCGAGATCGGACCGTCATACGTAACGATCTCGGCCCCGGACGCGAGCGCCGACAACTGCCAGTTCCACATCATCCACGCGCAGGTGGTGTGAAAGTACAATCGATCGCCGGGCCGCAGGTCGCAGTGCAGCCGATGCTCCTTCAGATGCTCGAGCAAGCTGCCGCCGGCGCCGTGCACAATGCACTTCGGCTTGCCGGTAGTGCCCGACGAGAACATGATGAAAAGCGGATGGTCAAACGGGAAGCGCCGCCACACGAAGCGCCCGGCATCGCCGCTGTCGATCAGTTCGCCAAGCGAATAGATCCGCTGCTTGACGGTGCCGGGCAAGGTTCCGTCGTCGAGCCGGACGACACCCTGCAGCGACGGCAACGCAGCAGCCAGATCGGCGATGTTATCCGCCAGCGACATGCCCGTGTCGAACGCCCGCTCCGCGGCGTGCGCGAACAGCAGCCGTGGCGCTAGCGGCGCGAAGCGATCGAGGATCGTCTCGACGCTCATCTCGGCCGCAGCAGTCGACAGCGTTGCACCGAGCGCGGTGACGGCCAGCGCGGCAACGACCGCATCTGCGTCGTTGCGCATCACACCAACCACGCGGTCCCCATCGCGCAGCCCCAACTCCGAGAGAGCATGCGCGAGACGAGCTACTCGATCGCGCAGTTCGCCGCGAGTCAGGCGTACACGTCGGCCATCTGCGTGACATGCGGTCAGCGCGGGGGTGTCGGGCGTCGCTACCGCCAGGCCAAGCAGGTTGTCCGCGTAGTTCAGTTGGACCTGCGGGAAGAAGCGGGCATGCTCGCACTCGTCGCCGACGCAGACCGGCTCGGTGCTGCCGGACCACTCGAGCCCCTGCGACCACTGTACGAAGCATTGCCAGAACGTCCGGTACTCCCGTACCGAGAAATCGTGCAGCGTATCGTAATCATTGAAGACTTGGCCGGTGTATGCCTGCAGGGCAGTGGTGAATGCCGTCATTTGCGACGCTGCGGCGCACTCGGGCGTGCTGCTATAAATGGGTACGCGTCCCACGGTCGCGATGGGGCAGAACGACGCGTCGAACGGGCAAAAGCGATCCATCCGATTCTCCACTGAGACCGGCGCACACCGTTCGAAGCAACGGCGTGTTCTGATGATCCAGACTAGTGACTCGCCATATTTTGCTCTGTGCGAAATCGCACGAACTATTGCCAAACCACAGGCAACGACCAGCCAGCTGGCGTGGACATGACTGAGGCTTCAACAAGTTCGTGACCCGGGGCGGCTTCGCTGAAACAGCAAGGCACCATCGCAGCGACGAGCGAGTCACTATCAAATCGGCACGCGTCCCGAAATTCCCTACCGCAATGGTGTATGCGCATCCGCGAGATCCTGATGCAGTCATGTTCAAAGAGCGGACACAAGGGACGGTGAAGCTACTCGAAAGCGAACACAACTAGCCGGCCCCTTCCGGTGTCCTAGCAGAGATTTCTGTTCTCGTCGCATCGCGGTTCAGCAGCTGCCGATGCTGATATGAGCACCGTGCGTTGGCTCCTACTGGCAATGTCATGAGCAAGTAACGGAGATGATGTAGAAGATTGCACTTCACATACCAACTGGGCAATATCCACGCGCATGTCAACTCGCCGTAAATTTCTTCTCTCTACAGCCGCCGCCGCGACGGTTCCCCTACTGACAGCAACACTGAGTGCATGCGGCGGAGACGATAATTCAGTAGAGGTGCCAATCTCCGATGCCGAACTCCGGGCGCAGATGATCGGAAAACTGAGCGCAGAGCTGAACGACGCATCGACTGCCAATGTCATTGAACCATTCCTGATGGATGTTGGCTTCACCTGGGACCTTCCTGTGATTCCCGCAGCACAGGTCAATACCATCGTCGCGTACGGCTTTGGCAACCGGCCCAACACCGCAAGTGGCAATACGTCCAGCACCGGGGCAAATCAAGTCGCCCTACCCGACCCGGGACCCATCAATGAAGAACTCGCGGACGTGGTGCACCGGATTTATCAACTAAAGCCGGTCAAGGTATTCGCGCAATGGGAAATTGCGCGCTTTCTCGTGTCCAAATACCAGATGAACAGTGCCAACCTTCAATCGATCGAGCCGATTGTGGCGAGCGACGGCACGATCACCTACCTGAGCACCGATGGCGTGGCAGCCGCGATCGTCGCCCTTGAAGGCACTGCTGCAGCGCTGGGTGCGGTCGCCGTCGTTGGCCATCGCGACCACGCGAAACGTTGCATAAACACTTCCACGGCGCGCGGCATGAATGCGTACGCTGTCAAGGAGGTCGCGCTGCCCGTCAACTACGATCCACTGTCAGGGCAGCCATGGACGCGTCGCCGCGATCTCTACCTCGCGCACGACATGTATGCCCAGTTGGCCGTCAAGACCGGAACCATGATCGCTCAGGCTTACCCCCACGGCTAAATCGCGGCGACTATCCCCCAAGCACATCCATTCAAATCATGTCAACACGCCGCAAATTTCTTCTTTCCACATCAACAGTCGCAACGCTACCCGTCATGGCGACAGCACTCAGTGTCAGCGGGAATGCCATGGCAGCCGACACTCTCGTTTCCGACGCCGAGCTCAAGCGACAGATGATCGGCAAACTGATCGTAGAGCTGAACGACTCGACGACCGCCAATTCCGAAGTAGCCTATCTGCAGGACATCTTCTTCACCTGGGACCTTCCTTCAATCAACGCGGCTCAGGTCAGTGCCATTGTCGCCTATAGCTTTGGCGCCCGACCCAATGCGGCAATCGGCAGCGGAACGACTCAGTCCACGCTGCCCGCACCGGGCCCCATCAATGAGAAGATTGCAGATGCCGTGCACCAGCTCTATCAATTGAAGCCCGTCATGGTATTTGCACAATGGGAAGTGGCGAGCGTGCTCGCGTCCAAGTACCAGATGAACAGTACGAACCTTCAATCGGTCAAGCCACCCGTCTTCGCAAGCAACGGCACGATCACCTATCCAACCCTCGATAACGTGGCGGCAGCCGTTATTGCGCTTGAAGGAACAGCGGCGGCAATGGGTACGGTGGCGATCGTCACACATCGGGATCAAGCCAAGCGGGCTATACAAATTTCCAGGGCACAAGGTATGAACGCTTACGCTGCGCAGGAGATTACGCTGCCTGTCGATTACGATTCCCAGGCGTCACCGCCCGCGAACCGTCGCCGCGATCTCTACCTGCTTAGCGATATGACCAATCAGTTCGCGACTTTGCGCGCGAACTTGATCGCTCAGGAATACCCAAATGGCTAGTCGTATCGCAGTGTTCAACGTAAGCGCCAGCGGAAGCCCGAAGCATACCAACGAAGACATCGCCACGCGAGGTCATCAAGGTTGAAGGAGTAGATCAGCCTGTCCTTCGATCCACCTTGCTGATCCAGCGTGACGGCGCCTCATCGATTTGCCATCTCCAGGAGAGTCAGCCGATCTGCATCGCAAGGGAGGTTTTCAACGAGGCGGTCGTTCGAACGGCCATCGTGGACCGCCTATTCATCGGCCAAAGCCGCCGGTCGGCAACTGGTCCTCGGGGTCCGTGAGGAGTGCCCGTACATTGACGTCCCCGTTTGCCAAGCCTTCATTCCGACACTCTCGGCCTTAATATCTAGTCCTGCGTTGAATTGCTGAGGCCGGACAAAGACGCACCGTGCACTACGGAGTACACCGATACTCGAGGCACTATCTGCCTCGTCGCACTAATAGTCGAGTCGTCCGCGCAAATCATCAAAAGGAATCATCACATGCTCGCGATATGCGGCGCGATGTTTGATTCGCTCGTACCAAGCCTCAACGTTTGGCACATGAGGCTTCTTGATTTCAAGTTCGAAATATCGATATAGGTTCGTCCCAGCGGGAATATCCGCCAAGGTCAAGCTATCGCCAGCGAGAAATGGCCGATCGGAAAGCACCTGGTCGAGAAGTTGGAAGTATTGGGAACACAGGCCTATGCTTTTTTCGATAGATGTCCGGTCCCGCAATTCAGGGGGAGTTCGATAGCAGCCCCAGAACACGCCGGTGAGGAATGCAGGTTGCAGGCTCGTCTGAGACCAGTCCATCCAACGGTCCGCGTTGGACCGCCGCTCGGGATCTTCGTCCCAAAAATCAGGGCGTCCATAGCGCGCGGCCAGGTATCTCAGAATACTGTCCGATTCCCACACGACGGTTCCGCCATCGTCGATCATCGGAACCCGACCATGTGGATTCATTGCCAGGAACTCAGGCGTATCCCTAACACCAAACGTGCCTCCGGCCGGTACGTGCTTGTACGGAATGCCTAGCTCGCCAATAAGCCACAACACCTTTTGCACATTGAATGAACTACGTCTACCCCATACCGTAAGCATGCAATCCTCGCAATTCCGACCGATTCTGGTTCTTCCCGATTATAAATGGGTCCCATGTCTGAGCGACCGGTGCTGACCCGATGGCGGACCTTAGCCGGACTGCTCCTCACCGGTTGCTCACCGACTCCTACCGACAGCCACAAGCGGCCAACCGCCGAACGGAATCAACGACCTGGTATGTGGTTTTGAACAACCATGTCGCGGCGCCGCACCCATCAGAATCGATAATTGAGCCCCAGCTTGAAGGTTTGCGCCGAGACATTTCCCGTACGGATGAGCGTGTCGTAACTCGCCTGCATATCCAGCGACTTGCGCAGCGGCAGCGCTAGCGACAGGCCGGCGCTCAACATGCCACGCGACGACGTCGCGCCCGGGATCAGGAAACCGGTGCCGTCGGCGGACGTCACCGCCACCTCGCGGCCCGTCCCCAGCGTCTCATAGGCATACCCCAGACGCGCCGCGATCAGCGCTGGCCGCTCGGCCTGCATGAGGAGTGGGTAGCTGACGGTCAGGCCCACATACGGCTGCAGGCTACGCAGGTTCTGTGCTCCCACCGTCAGGTTCTGGCTGGTGGGGCCGGTTTCACTGAAGTCCTGCCCGTGGAAATACTGGTAGCGCAACCCAGCGCGCGGCGTGACCACCAGCGCGCCCGCCGGCAGCGGCACGGCGGCCTGCACACCGGCATGCAGCTCCTGCCCATGGGCGCTGCCCTCGGCATTGCCCAGGCCGGCGAAGGACCGTTTGGATGACAGGAAGTCATAGGCATAGCCCAGCGTACCCGCCAGGTTGACGGGGCCGAGCGCGCGGCCGCCATAGCCGGCCACGCGCAGCGTGTCGAGCGAGCCCCTGCTGCCCGTGCCGTCTTCGGAGACATCCCCGTGGCTATAGCCGGCCGCGACACCCAGTGTCCAGTCGCCGAGCGGGCGGTCGAGTCCAGCCAGGAACCCGTAGCGGCGGTCGTCGTAGCCGGGAGCGTCGTGATTGCCGCCGACCCGCGTGATGTTGCCGGTAGCTTGTGCCCAGCCCTGCTCGCCCGGCCTCGCACACTGGATGGGCGAGGCCGGCGCATCCGCGCATGCTCCACCGAGCCGGTCGAGAAGCGCGCCATTGATGCGCTGGCCTTCGCGAACGGCGGCCGAGCCAAGCGCGCCGAAGACGGTCGCGTTGCTCGGTGCGACCACCAACGGGTCGGCCGCGCTCAAGGCAAGCTCGACCGCGCCGGCGCCCATTGCTACGCTCTGGGTGAACCCTTGCGGCGTATTGCCGGTGACCGTTGCGAATCCGCCGTTGACGGCGCCGGCGTTGATGATGCGGTAGGTCGTCGTCCGGTATGTGCCCGGGCCATACAGGAGCGACAGCGTGCCAGCCAGCGAGGCGGTACCGCCCACGGTCAGCTGCGAGGCTGCCGTGGGACTGACATCGATCACCAGCTTGCCGCCGGGCGCCTGCGTGTAGTTGCCGGCGACGCTGAGCACGCCGATGGAGCCCCCCGGCCAGACTACGCCGTCGTTGGTGATGCTGCCTCCCACGGTGCCGTGGCCGCGCAGCGTGCCGTTCGGGTCGACCAGGACATTGCCGGCCACGCCGGCGCTCGGATGGCCCTGGTCGCCGACTTCGAGCGTGCCGCTGTTAACCGTCGTGCCGCCGGTGTAGGTGTTGGCGCCTGTCAGCGTCAACGTGCCGGTGCCGGACTGCACCAGCGCGCCGTTGCCGGAGATTGCGCCGCCGAAGGTGATGCTGTCGCTGCGGTTGAAAGCCAGCGTGCCGTTGTTGACGACATTGCCCGTGATGGAGCCAGAGGTGCCGCCGTTGCCGACCTGCAGCGTACCGCCGTTGATCGTGGTGCCACGCGTGGAGGCCAGCACACCCGTCAACACCATCGTGCCCGACGACGAAGACAGATTCACGCTGGAGCCGGAGACGTTCCCGCTCAGCGCCATGCCGGCGCCGGAAGACAAGCTGACGGTGCCGCCGCTGAGGTTGCCATTGGCGCTCAGCAAGCCGCTGCCGGCACTCAGCGCCAGATCGCCGGTACCGGTGGTGATGCCGCTGGCGGGAAGCGTCAAGGCGCCGCCGGCGGTCAGGCGGACATTGCCGTGATTGCTGTCGGTCAACGCCGCAACGTTGAGATTTCCGGAACTGGCTAGCGACACCCCGCGGCCCGAAGCCGACACCGCGCCGCCGAACATGTTGCCGGCGTTGGTCAGGATGACCGCGCCACTGCCTGCGTTGAGCGTGCTTGAGCCGCTGATCGACAAGGCGCCCGTCTGGGTGATGTTGCCGTTGCTGTTCGCCGAGAGTGCGCCATTGACGGTGCCCGAGCCGAGATTGAGCACGCCGCCACTGGTCGCCGTCAACGCACCGGTGTTCAGGGTTCCCAGCGTGAGCTGGCCACCGCTGAAGAGTTGCGTCGTGCCGCCGGTCAGGCTCACCACGCCGCCGAATACGTTGCCGGCGTTGGTCAGGGTGATCGCACTGCTGCCCGCGCTGAGCGTGCTGGAACCGCCGATCGACAACGCGCCCGTCTGGCTGATATCGCCCTGGCTGGTCGCATTGAGTGCGCCGCCGACACCCCCCGTACCGAGATTGAGGCTACCGCCGCCGCTCACCGTCAACGCGCTGGTATTCACCGTGCCGAGGGTCAATGCGCCGCCGCTGGTCAGTTGCGTGTTGCCACCGGCCAGGTTCACCACGCCGCCGAATACGTTGGCGGCATTGCTCAGCGTAATCGCGTTGCTGCCCGCGTTGAGGGTCGTCGCTCCGTCAACGATCCATGAAGCGCTCTGGCCAATGCTGCCGCCCGTGGTGGTGATCGACAGTGAGCCGGTGACGTTGATTGCGCTGCCCGCGCTGAACGTGCCACTTGTGGTAGTCACGCTGTTCAGCACCGTCGAGGCACCTAGTGCACCGGCGAAGCTGACGGCGCCCGTCGTCGTTGCGGTGAGATTGTGCCCGCCGTCCAGGGTCGAGTTGAACGCAATGTTGCCGCCGTTGGTGTCGGAAGCCACCACATCCGCGCCCAGTGTCACCGCGCCGTTGTAGGTCTGCCCGCCGCCGGTCGTCACGTTGCCGTTCAGCGTGGTCGCCACGCTGTCGGTCAGCGAGCCGACACCCACGGTGCCGAGCGTCAGATGATCGCCGCCGGTGTTGTTGCCGGTCGCAGTCAGCGCGCCGCTGCCGGAAATGCTGCCGGAAACAGCCAACGCGTTGCCGTTGGTGTTGATCGTCGTCGCACCGTTGACGATCAGCGCTCGGCTGCCGGACGATCCGCCAGTGACATTCAACCCGCTGGCACCGGCGGTAATCGTCGCAGTGGCCCCACTCGCCACGTCCACTGCACCGTTCAGGATGGAGCCACCGTTCAGCGTGAGCGAATTGGTGCCGCTGATGAAGGCGATGGCGTCAGCCCGCGTTTTACCATCGCCCGACATGCCGCCAGCAATCGTCCCGCCGTTGAAAACCGTGAGACCGGCGCCGATGACCCCGACTCCTCCTGCGCCAGTGACCGTCGACGAGCCTCCGGACCCTGCGCCTCCGCCATTTCCGCCGGCGATGACACCCGAATTGACGAGGATGTCGTTGCTACCGGAAACCATCATGCCCGCGCCGCCGTCGCCGCCGTTAGCGCTGGCGGTCGAGGACGCCGTTCCACGATCCTGGCTCAATCCGCCGCCACCACCACCGCCGCCCGCGATGGTCCCTGCGTTACTGAGTGTCTGAGTGCTGCCCGTCCACGAGACACCCGCTCCGCCGACGCCGCCGTTGGCAACATTGGTCGTGATGACACTGCTCATACTGGCTCCGCCGCCACCGCCGCCACCGCCTACAATCGTGCCTGCCGCGGCATTCGAGTAGTTGCCGCTCGTCCCGCTCAGGGACAGGCCCGCGCCGCCGGCGCCACCGTTGACGCTTCCGGCCGAGCCGCCGCCGAAGGCACCGCTCGTCCCTCCGCCGCCGCCGCCACCGCCTACGATCGCGCCGGTATTGCCACCGCTGCCGCCAGCACTGGCCGAGGTCGCTCCGGCAGCGCCGTCTGCCGCGGCCGTGTTGGTACTGTCCGAGGCTTGTGAATTACCGCCGCCTGCGCCCCCTGTGCCGGCAAGCGTTCCGGCCATACCGGCGCTGCCTCCAGCCAGATAGCCGCCGCTGCCGCCATTTCCGAAAGTGCCAGCCCCCGTTCCCGCACCGCCAGCCGGACCGGAAACAGCTTGGAGGCCTTGCCCCCCGCCGCCATCGGCCAGGGCCGCGCCGGATGCAAGCGTCATGACGAGCGCGCCGGCAATGATCCGGGCGTCCGCAAGCGCATGGCGCCCGCGCCCGCCTTTGCCACGCGAACGGGCATTTTCCGGAACAGGCTGCAAGATATCCAATGCGGGATTCCAGACGACTCGATAGACGCGATTCATTTTCTTTTTCTATTTTCCCGAACGCCACGCCAGCCGCGTGGTGCGCGACTTCCCCGTACCAATAGATGTTTGCCTCCGGTACACCGAGAGGCACCATGACCACAAAACGATCTGCCCTGACCAACCCGCTATGGCACAACCGACATCTGCTCGATAGCGGTGTCGATCGTGCCGGCGAGCTCGCGCAAGGCAAGCCGGAACGCTGCCTTGCGCGAGCCGAAAGCCACAGGCACGACGGTGCCATGGCCCTGGCTATGAGATGGACTCCCCGTGCGACGCGCTCCGTTGTTGTTCTCTATCCCCCTGTCCCCTGTCTTTCGGGGACTGACAGGCAGCGTCATCCGCGTTGCGATAGTAGGACACCTGACCCTGACCACAAATACCTAAAAACTGGTAGGGGCGGACCGGTATCGCAAGCCCCGGTTCGCGAGAGGATCGACAGGCTGGCAGTGCGAGATCGAGGTCTGGCCAATCCCGCAAACGAGGTATTGCGCCTTGCGCCCCCCTCGCTAAGCTCTGCCGAAGTGCGACAGAATCTTTGCTTGCGGTAACCTCAAGCCTGCCTTCCCATAAAACACACATGCGTTGCCGAAGTAAGCGGACAATTGGCAACGCCCCGATGTATACTGCTGAACTCGCCCATGACTAACGTCTCCTCGAATCCCGACGACTCGCTGCTGCCCGGCCCGATACTGATCGTCGAAGACGATCCGCTGACGCAGATGCGCTTGCGCGATTTGCTGATGTCGCTGGGCTACACGAGCGAAGCGTTGATGTTTGCTGGCAACATCGCCCAAGCCCAAGCACTTGTCGCCGAACAGCCCATCGCGATGGCGCTGGTCGACGTCGGCCTGCCGGACGGGAACGGGATCGACCTCATTCGCGTTCTCCACCAGCGTGATACGGCGTTGCCGATTCTGGTAATCTCCACCTGGAATACCGAACAGACAGTCGTGACGGCACTGCAAGCTGGCGCGACCGGCTATTTGCTCAAGGAGCGCGACGAGGTCGAGATCTCGCTGTCGATCCGCAGCGCGCTGCGCGGCGGGGCACCGATTGATCCGTTTGTTGCGAAACGCATTCTTGAACTGATCGGTACCGGGGGAACACTGCTCGCGAATCAAACGGCCAGGGCATCGCAACAAGGCGAGACATCACCTCTTAGCGCACGCGAGATCGAGATTCTCTCGCTGGTGTCCAAGGGGTTGACCAATCGCGAAATCGCCGACGTCCTGTCATTATCGAAGCTGACGGTCGGATGCCACATCAGAAATATCTACAAGAAGCTCGCCGTCAATTCACGCACGCAGGCAATCTTCGAAGCGCGCTCGTATGGCTGGCTGCCATAATTTGCACATGCGTGCTCACGCCCTCGTCGTCGGCCGCGGCAACTGCAACCCAGCCAGCTGAAGCGCTTTCGTTCGTCAGCGTCCAAGCTGTCCGCGCCTACCCGCTGGACGCACAACCCGCAATCCCAATCGAGCAGGATCACCCTCCTGCCGCCGGTTGGGTCGACGTCAAGCTTCCCGACGTCTGGTCGACGCGCTGGCCTGATTTTGATGGCGTCGTATGGTACCGGCTGAGCTGGCAACAGGCGCGCGTCGACACGCCTGTCGCAGTCTTGCTTGACTACCTCAATATGTCTGGTGCGATCTATCTGAACGGCACCCTTCTTGATAGCGATGCCCACCTCTCCGAGCCGCTGTCGCGCGCCTGGAACATGCCGCGCTATTTGCTGCTGCCGTCCGCGCTCCTGCATGAAGGCACCAACACGATGTTCGTGCGCGTGTCCGGGTTCGCTATCTACCAGTGCGGATTGGGAAGCGCGGCAATCGGGCCTCCCGCGCTCCTGCAAGCACGATCTAACGACGCTCGCTGGATCCGGATTGATTTGCAGTTGTTCAGCCTTGCTGTCACCGCCACGTTGGGATGTTTCTTCCTGTCGATGTGGCTGATGCGGCGTCGGGAAACCGTCTATAGCTGGTTTTCCCTTATGTCGCTTACGTGGTGGATTTTCGGCTGCAACCAGACCGCGACCAGCCCCTGGCCGTTCGCGAGCACGGACGGATGGGAAATCGCCAACGTCGTCGCATTCTCGGTGTACTGCACCTCTTACACCGTCTTCACCCTGCGTTTTTGTGCACGACGCTGGCCGCGCTTCGAGCGCGTTCTCTGGCTCATCGTCATCCTTTCCAGCGCGATACAACTATGCGTGCCACACCAGCGGATTCATGATGTACGAACAGTGCTGTATATCGGGCAGGCCATCCATTTCTTTGCGACCAGCCTGGTCTTCATTTTCTTCGCCTGGCGACAAGGGCGCACCGAGCACCGTATCCTCGCCTGTTGCACTGCGGTTTTCATGGTCGCCGGCGTTCACGATCTGCTGACATTTCTCACGATCATCGGCGGTTTTGTTTTCTACACCGCACTAACTTCCCAATTGCAGATGATCGGCATGGCACTCGTGCTCGGTCGGCATTTTGTCGCGAACCTGCGCCGAATCGAAGGCTTCAACGAGGACCTGACGCAAAGCGTTGAAGCGGCCAGGTCTGAACTCACACGTACATTGCAGCGTCAGCACGAACTGGAGATCGCCAACGCACGCCTTGGCGAACGCCTTAACCTTGCGCATGACCTGCATGACGGCCTGGGAGGCACACTGGTAAGCAATATCGTGGCGCTCGAACGCGCACCCCAGGATGTCCCACCGCAACGCTTCCTGTCCATCCTGAAGGAATTGCGTGACGATCTGCGCCTTATCATCGACTCGACCGCAAGCCAGCATTATGGCGAGACAACGTTGGCCGACCAGCTTGCACCGCTGCGGCACCGCCTGACGCGGCTGCTTGAAACACAAGGCATCGAATGTCACTGGTACCCTTCCGGCATTGAGGCCTGCGTTCTGCCATCCGCTAAGAGCATGGAGATCATGCGAATCGTGCAAGAGGCATTGACGAACGTGTTCAAGCACAGCCGCGCAAGCCAAGTCGAAATCGGCATGCGCTATGACGAGCAGGGCTTACGAGTCACCGTCCAAGACAATGGCGTGGGCTTCATTCCCCACGGCGATGGAGAAGACCATGGAACGGGCATGCGCAGTATGCGCGCGCGCGTCGGCAAGCTTGGGGGAATCTTCGACATCCAGTCGTCGCCAGGTGCAACGCTCCTCATGGTGCAACTTCCCCCGTTTGCCGAGCAGACGTAATGGCGAGAGACCGAAACTGGCTGTGGATTCAGTCAGATGCCAGCCGGGTCACGGCGACCGACTAAGCGTCATTTCCACCTAGTGTTCCAAGGCTGCGAACAGGCTTCCCCGCGCCCAGGAAGACGCCTTAGACTGGACGGCGGCATGTGTCGACGCGTCAACGTCCTTCCCAGGACCATTGAAGCTTTGCTGCGGCGCGGTCGCACGAGCAGCAATGCTTCAATTCGGAGCAAAGGGCCGCGTTTTGATTTGCACCCCCCCGGCTCGCCAGCCTTCTTGAGATTCCCGGGAAGTCGACCTCGTACCGCGGCGCGGCGCGCGCCTCGTCGCCCTTTATTCGACCGTGCATAAGGAATGGGCGGTATCCACAAGCGCGGAGTACGCCCCGGTTGGCGCCTCCTTTTCCGATGCATAGGCACCGCAGTCCCTCTTTCTCTCGTGCGGTAACGCGCGCCGCGGCGTGTTGACACCCCCGACGGCGCGCCGCCCGGTCTGCGTCGCACAGTAGTCCAGGGTCTGACGCAGCACCGTATCCACGCTGCGCAGCGAAATGCCATGGCGTGCAGCCACTTCCTCGCGGGTCAGTTCCTCCAGGCGCAGGCCCACCAGCACGCGCCGGTGACGGCCCGGAACGTTCTCCAGCGCACGATCGAGCGCCGCCAGATCCGAGCGCGCTTCCACGACGGCTTCCGGCCCCGGTCCATGGTCGGCAAGATGCTCGAACACGGTGTCTGCATCGGCCAGCGATGGCCAGATACGACGGTCACGCAACTGATCCGTCGCGAGGTTGCAAGCGACGCGATACACGTAAGCCTCGGCGCTACGTACCGCGTCAGGGAGTGTCGCGCTCCCCAGGCGCAGCCACGCCTCCTGCAGGCTGTCGCACGCCATGTCCGGGCAACCAATATGGCGCGTCAGGCGTCGGCGGAGCTGGTCATAGTTCGATACCAGGAAGTCGCGCAGGACGACCCCGGACTCACCAGCATGGGAAGCCGCACCGGCCGCGCCGCCAGTTGTCCCGGGAGCCTTGATGCAATGCGGAATGCTCGTATCCATGAGACGTCCATCTCCGTGTTCCACTACGAAGTCCTTAACCGCACAGGTGATTCCAGCGCCAACACTCCCGCCTCGACGCCGTCATGCCGAACGCTGTGAGGCGTTAGAGAAGGCGATGCCACGATAGACGCGGATGCCGCTGGCTTGGCTGCTACCGGATCTGTTTCAGATTGCGGCGCTCGTCGTCAGTCAGTCGTTCCAGCTGGGCAGGATTGAATCGCCCGCCCAGGCCGACGAACTGCACGGGACTCGCCGGATCGTATGGCGCGCTGGATTGGAGGCCGCCAGCAGGCGCCTTCTTGCTCTCGCCATCAGCGGGCGACGACGACTCCGTGCCGGCGTCGAGCATGCGCACCGTGAAGATCGAAGGCAAGTTCTGCCGCTGCGCCGCGCGATCACGCGTCATCGCATCCTGCGCAGCGGCGGCAGCTTGCGACGCCGTCGAACTGGCATTGGTCATCGCCCCCACCTTCACGGTGGCGACCACCGGCAGCCCCGTCGATTTCCCCTGAACCTGCACGTTGGCCGCGTTTACCACCTGCAGCGCCGCGAAGTTGACATTGCCCGAGACCCGGATGCCCGCCTCGCCGGCATCGATGGTGCCCAGCGGCGCCACCAGGTCCACGTCCCCGGGCGGCACCTCCGGAATCGGGCTCAGCGTGGCGATGCCCGCGCCCGAGGACGGCACGTTCGGCGACACCGTGACATTGCCCAGCCCGTCGTAGACCCGCTTGGGCGGGGTGTACAGCACGGTCGTCTTGGCACCCCGGCCGGCGTTGATGTCGCCTTCCGACGACCAGCCCTGGATGCTGCCGCCGAAGGTGGTCATGATGCGCGACAGGCCCAGCAGGATCGAACCCTTCGAGTACAGAGCGATATCGCCCGCCCCTTGCGTGATCAGGCCGGCGCCAGTCCCCGCCGGCACGCCCTCCACGCCGATGAGGGTCCTGCCGCCCGGGTTGAGCATCTGGATGTCGCCGCCGAAGTTGGTGCGGATGCCGGCGTCCGTCGTCACGGGTACCGCCTGGCCGTTCACCGTCCTGGAGCCCGTGATGCTGCTGAACATCGTGATGTCGCCCTGGTAGCCGATCGCCCTGCCCTGCGCGTCAGCGCTCGGGAACAGCATCGCAATCGCCTCGCGCCCGCGCAGGTAGCTGCCGTAGCGCGAACTCGCCGGGTCGTTGTACTCGCGTCCACCGAGCAGCAACTCCTGGAAGTAGACCTGCCGCGCGAAGACGCCCTGCTGCTCGCCGGGCAGCGCCAGGAAATACGCCAGCGCATCGGCCGCCGCGCCCTTGTAGCCGAAGCGCTGCCGCAGCCAGGCCAGCAGTTCTCCGTCGTAGGCATGCGCCACCTTGCCGCTGCCCGCCAGCGGCGTGCCGGCGTTCAACTGGTTCGCCGCATCGAAGTACAGTCTGGCGAAGCCCGTGTAGTCGGGGCCGTTCGCGCCGACACCGGCCAGCACCGTGATGCCGGCCCCGCCCGACTTGTTCGACGGGTTGACGACATCGCCCGCGCTCGTCAGCGCGCCGTCATAGCCCTGGTACAGATTGCGCCCTGCCTGCAGCTGGAGCAGGCCCGGCCCGGCGATCGTCACCGACTGGCGGAAGATGTCGCGGCCGGCCTGTATCAGCGTGATGTCGCCCGCATCCAGGTTCAGGTAGGCACTCGGCGTCGTGCCCGTGCCGACGATATCGCGCCCGGCGATGACCTGGAACGGCTTGGCGGCGGCGTACCAGGTCGTCGGGAACGGCTGGAAGGAGCCCGGGCCGAACCCTGGCGACGGATTCTGTACCTGCCCGAGCGTCAGGTCGACAATATCCTTGCCGGCATAGACGAGGGCCGGCTGATCGTCGGCCGCATGGAGATTTCCCAGCGGCGTGTCCGGCCCGAACGCGATCGGACTGCTGCGCGTAAAGCCCAGATAGGCCGACGTCGGACTGGCATTGTTCGTGCCGCCGCCACCGACCGCCGTTTCGAAGACCGGGCGCAATGGCGTCGCCAGCGTGCTCATGTCGGCGCCGGACATCGCCACCACCTGGCTCGACCCATAGATGGAGCCCGCCGCCAGCAGTTCGAGCTGGCCGCGCGGCGACGGCACCAGCTCGAGCACCGGATAAGCGAGGCCCGGCAACGGCTCGGCGAAACGGATATCGCCGTTGGCAGCCGCGACGATCAGCGTGCCCGGATAGAAACCGTTGCTGTTCTGCACGCTGTTGCCGAAGGACCCGCCCGGCAACGGCGCCACATCGCCACCGGCGGAATACAGCTGGATCGCCGACGCCGGCGTCCAGAGGGTGAATGCGGAGGTACCGCCATTCGGGACGAATGTCGTGCTCCCGTCCGCGTTGCGCAGCAGATAGGGAATGCCGGCCTGATCGACCGGGGTGCCCATGCCGGCATCGGCGGCACCCGCGATCACCAGGTCGCCGCGCGTGGCGATGTTGACGACACCGTCGCCTGGCGTCACCGTGGGACCGGGCGTCTTCGCCGAGCGCTTGAAGACGTTGGCTTCGACCGCGCGCGGATCGAACGACGTGAACAGGGTGCCGCCTTGCGCGACCGCGAGCGCGCCGATGGAGCCGGCATTCACGTTGATGTCGCCGCGCAGGTTCGTGATCGCGCCATAGTAGTCAGGCGCCTGAATGGAGGCCGGAAACACCGCATTGAGCCCGCCGCCGATCTTCAGCGTGAGATCGCCGCCGCCGGTCGCGACCACCGTGCCATCGGCCAGTACGCGCCCGGTCGAAGCCACCGCGAGGTCGAGCCCGGTCGGGCCACTGCCGGTCACGCCGGCATTGCGGCCGGCAATCACGGTCAGGTTGCCGCCGCCCAGGGTGCCGATCCCCTGGAAGCCGGTCATGGAGCTATCCACCTTCCAGCCGGAGGTCCGGGTCAAGGCGCCGAAATTGATCCACCATGCCGTGGGATCGGCGGACACGCCGCCGCCCTGGCGCCAGAGCCAGTTGCCGGTCAGGTCCGAATCGACATAGCGGGAATTGTTGTTGGCGATCTGCACGCTGCCCGTCACGTCCTGCTGGGCCATGAGAAGCAGGTCGCCGCCATGCTCCGGGTACCAGGCATGCAGGCCGCCGCCCCGCGTGGCGATGATGTCGTAGGGATTGCTGCCGTCCGCTGCCAGGATCGGCGCCGATTGCGTGCCGGCGGTGTAGACGCCGTACGGGGTCGCCTCGCTGAAGCTGCCACCGGCCAGCAATTCGAGATTGCCGGTGCCGGTGCGCAGCACGCTGAAGAAGGTGCCGTTCAAGGAGGCGTTGTAGCTCGGATCGCTGAGGGTGAGATTGCCGCCTCCATTGAGCGCGCGCACGGTCTGCAAGGCGCGTTGGTCCGCGCCGGCCAGGTCGGCACCGGCAACCAGGCGCAGCGACGCGGATGGCGCACCGGCCGCCAGCATCGCCGCCGCAGCCGACGCGGCGGCCGCGCCAGGAGCCCCCTTGCTGACCAGCGTCGTCGCGACACCCGGCAGACGGATCCCGGCCTCGAACAGCAGGCCGTCCGAGGCGGACAGCTTCGTGCCCGCGGGGATCGTGTCGCCGACGTAGTAGATGGTTCCATCCGACCCGATGAGGCCGCCGAGGTAGTTGTAGAAATCGTCATTCGGCACCGTCCAGCTCGTCATCAGGTAGACATCCTTCGACGCGACATAGCTGGCACCCGGCGTGCCCCAGTAGCCATCCTGGAGCGAGAACTCGGGACTGTTGGTGATGTCCAGGATGCCGTCATAGACCGCCGGCTTGCCCGCGACCGCCCGGAAGCCGTCGGAGATGCTTCCCTTGACCGCGAGGTTGCCGCCGGCCCGGATCACCAGGGCCAGCGGCTCGCCCGCGCCGTAACTGGCGGATGTGGTATCGCGGTCGGCGCCGGGACCATAGCGGTACCCGGCCAGGTCGATATCGCCGGATACCGTCAGGTTGCCCTGCGGGGTGGCGCTCACCACCTCCACGCCGGGGCGCAGGTGCAGGGCGCTGCCATAGGCGGACAGCCCCGCCATGCGGCTCTGCAGGCCGGCATTGGCGAGCGCGCCGGCCATGAAGGCCTGGCTGTCCCGATCGACGAGATCGAGCCAGCCCTGCGTGATGACCTGGCCGACGGGATCGCCCGGATCGGCCGGCGCGTTCGCATAGGTGGCAAATCCGTTGAGCTGGATGCTGCGCGCTCCGCGGATGGTGAGCGGTCCGGCTGCCGAGATGGCGACATCGTTGCCGGTCGCATTGGCCGGAGCCCCCACGCCGGTCGCACTCGCCGCGGTCGCGCCGACGCGCTGCGCATTCAATACGACGTCGCCATAGGCCACACTGCCCGGCGTGGACAGGTCGATGGTGGCGCCCGGCTGCAGCGTCAGGGTACCGCCGGCGGCGGTGAGCTCGACATGCCCGCGGTTCCTGGCCTCGATCGGCAGCCCGTAGCTATCTGCCTGCAGCACGGTGCCGCGCGCATCGAGCACGGCACCCGATGCCAGCGTCAGCCCGTTGGCGGCCGACAGGCGGATCGTGCCGGGGGCCACGCCCGATGCATCGATGGTGCCGGTCACGGTCAGCTGCCCGCCGTCCGTTGCGATCGACACCTTGTGCGCCTTCACACCGTCGCCAACCACGAGGTCGCCCTGCCTGGCGGTGAAGCTGCGGGCGTCGAAGAAGCCGCCCCGGGTCAGCGCGGCGTTCAACCCCGCGAAGTCGGCGAAGGTAGCCGCCCTGGCACTGAAGCCGCCGCTGGCCTGGCCATCGGTCGCGCCGCCATTCAGCGTTCCGTTCAGCGCGACCCGCCCGTTGCCCGCATCGATCGTGATCTCGCCGGCATTCGCATGGATCGCCGAGACGTCGATCACCGCGCCGGCTGCCTGCGCCACGCCGCCCTGCGCGCTGTTGAAACTGGCCGTGCCGCCGAAGCCATAGACCGTGGCCCGCTGGATGGTCGACGGCTGGCCGCTCAGGTCGATGCGGCTGCCGGCGTCCAGCGCGATGTCGTGGGTGGCGTTCACCACCAGCTTGCCGCTCGGCAGCAGGATGGTGCTGCCGATGGCGACGCTGTCGCCGCCCAGGTCGATCTGCGCGCCTGCGATGGTCGAGTTCGCCTGGCTCGGCGCCTGGCCTTGCGGCGCCAGCACGTTCAGCGCCCCGCCCGCCGTATAGGCCATGATCGACTTCTGCATGCCGGTCAGCAGCGGCGTTGCCAGCATCAGGTTGCCGCCCGTGCCGCTCTGGCCGAACACCGCGCCAGGGTCCGCGCTGGCCGCCTGGTAGACGAAGAGCGAACCGTTGCCGGCCGACACGATCTTCTCGCTGGCCCTCAAGTTGACGTTGCCGAAGCCATAGACCGTGCGGCCGGCCTTGCTATTGTCCAGCGACACGAACTGGCCGAGGTCGATCTCCCTGGCCACCAGGTCCAGCGTGCCCAGGCCCGTTCCCGGGCCATTGCCGACGATCGCCGGCGGCGTGGCACCGGCGATGCCGTTCCAAGTGATCTTGCCCGCCGCGATGGTGGCATGATCGCCGGCCCCGCCCCAGCCATAGATCGCGGGCGTGTTCAGCACCAGGTTGATGCCGGCGCCGGCGGCGTCCAGGCCGGCGCTGCCGAACAGGTTGATCGCGCTGGACGCGCCCAGCGCGATCGTCTGCAGTGCCGGCACGCCCTGCGGCAGATCGCCGCTGACCAGCCGATTGAACAGCGCCTGGTCGAACAGCAGCCCAGCCGGGGCACCCGCCGCGGCAATGTCGCCGCTGCTGCCGACGTTGATGGTGTTCATGGCCAGTGCAATATTGCGCGAACCAAAGCGGGCGCCTGAGTCCATGTTGACCCCGCCGTTGGTGGCAAACGCCAGCGTGCCCTCGGAGTACAGCTGCGACCCCGCGCCGATGGTGATGGCGCCGGTGCCCTGCGAGCCGAGGAAGTCCAGCTTGCCGTTGGACAACGCCAGCACCGAGGTACCGTAGCCGGTGGTGTAGCCCATGCCGGTGGAGGCCGAGTCGAACGGCGTCCCGCCCTGGCCGATGGTGCTCAAGGTCACGTTGTTGCCGACGCCGATGTTCCCGCCGACCAGCACCAGTTCGCCGGCCCGGAGCGTGACGCCGTCGCGGATGGCGAGGTCCTGCCCGCCCTGGAACATCAGCGTGCCGTTGATCACACCCACCGTGCCGTTGATCAGCAGTCGCGGGGACGCGATGGCATTCAGGTCCGCGGCGCGGACCGAGGTGCCGCCGAACCCCGGCGTGGCGGCGTCCGCGACGATCTCGCCCACGTTCGACAGGGCCACGGAGCCGTCGATCCCGCCCGCGTCGCCCCGCAGTCGCGCGGTCCCAGCGAAACTCAGCGCCGAGGTGCCCGGCGGCGTGCCGGGCTGCTCGAACTTGATCTGCAGGATCTTGCCGTCGCCCGGCAGCAGCGGGCGCAGGCCGCCGAACTGCGCCGCCCCCGCGGTGAAGAAGTCGGCGTAGCCTTGCTCGTTGTACTGCGCATAGCGGCGCACGGCCGTCCCCGGCGTGATCAGCGCCGTCAGCGGCAAGGCGCCGCGGAAACCGGTGTTGGCGGTGCCGGTCTGGACCGCGGTGGCATAGGTGCCGGTGCCGACCGCGGCAACGCCGCCGAGCGGCTTGCCGCCGCCCGCGCCGAGTTCCACCCGGTAGGCGCCGGGCAGCAGCGCGTAGTTGGAGGGCAGCAGCGTGTAGGTGCCCGCCGGCAGGCCGGGCACGCCCCCGCCCACGGTGATCTGCTGGCCGATGGCCGGGTCGCCGGCGCCGTTCTCCGGCGCCACCGGCGCGTAGCCGGAGGCATAGCCCGGCAGGATGGCGTAGACCTTGTCGCTCGCCTTGCTCAGCGGCGTGGCCGGGTTGGCGTTGACCAGCGGCGTGGTGAGGATGTTGACCGAGCCGCCGCGGCCCGAAACGAAGCCCGCGCCGGTCAGCGTGCCGCCGCCGGAGAGGTCCAGCGTCGCCCCGCCCTGTACGTTGACCGCCTGCGCGTCCAGCGTGATCCCGGCCCCGGACCGCAAGATGCTGTTGCCGGTGAAGCCGGTGAGGTCCAGGGGCCGCACGCTGGCGCCGCCGTAGGTGTAGGTCACGCCGTCGACGGTGCCGCCATAGGGAATGGTCAGGCCGGCCATCGAGACGGAGGTCAAGCTGCCGGGCAACAGGTCGACCCGCTGCGTCGCCGGGTAGTTGGTGCCCAGCGTGATGGCGCCGAAGGGGGCGCGCACGATGCCGCCCTGCTCGATGATGGGCGCCTGGAAGCTCAGGCTGCCGAACACGGACAGGGGAGCGTCCGGCACGTCTGGCGTGGTGCGCCCGATCGTCAGCTTCGCCACGTAGCCTGGATTGTTCTGCCCCGCGATGACGGTGGCCCTCGCATTGGTGGCTGGGTACACCTGGGCGGCCAGCAGGTCGACGTCCCAGGCGCTGGCAAGCGTCGTCCCCTGGTCGACGGTGGTGGGCAGGAAGCGGATGTCGCCCTGGCTGACCAGCCGGGTCGTGCGGAAACCCGGAGCCGGTGTATAGACCCAGTCGTAGATGGACGAATCGTAGCGCCGGGTCTCCGCCGAGAAAGCGAGCAGCCCTTGGATATCGATCTGCTTCGCATCGACCTCGAAGGTCGCGACGGTCGGTGCCCCCGTGCTGCGCGGGTTGTAGATCGTGCCAGTGCTGTTGCCGTCCGGCACGATGACCGGTACCCCGCTGAGCAGGACGTACGGCGCGGCAATACGCACGCTGCCCCTTGCCGGCGGCGTGGAGGCATCGGGAGACCCCGCCAGCACGGGCCCCGAGGTGAATGCCCCCGCCGTCAGCGACAAGCTCTTGCCGAGCGCCAGCGCGACGTCACCCGAGAACTGCATGTAGTCGCCGGACCGCAGCGCGAGCGCGTCGAAGCCGCCGGCCTTGACCGCGTCCGCGCTGACGGCGGCCCGGCCGAAGGCCAGCGCGGCGGCGTTCGTGCCCGCGGCGAGATCCGCGGGCAGCGACGGCGACGGCTGCGCCTGCACCACGGTCATGATGCTCGGCACCAGGACGTTGGCCGGCAGCGCTCCGCCCAGGTTGGAGAAATAGGGCGTGAGCAGCGCAATCGACAGGCTGCCGCCGCTGGCCCCGGCACCGCCGCTGGCGGCGTGCAGAGTGCCGTCCAGGTAGAGCCCGCTCAGCGAATCGAGCGAGATGGCACCACCATTGCTCGCCAGCGTGAGGGCGCCGCCCGCCGCGGCCCGCGCGTCCACCGTGCCCGCATCGACCACGACGCGGGCGCCGTTGGCGTCCAGCTCGGCGCCCGGGCGCACCACCACGAACGCGGTGCCGCCGCTGAGCTTGATGGTGCCGCCATCCATGACCGTGCCATAGCTGCGCCCCTGGGCGTCCACCGCCGCGTAGCCCTGGCCCGAGACATCGAGCTTGGCGCTCGGGCCGACCCACACCGACACGCCGCGGCCGACGCCGGCCACATCGAAATTGCGCAGGGTGTCGACGGAGCCGTCCGCTTCGTTGACCAGGCTGATGCTGCCGCCGTGCGCCGTCAGCGTACCCTCGATATCGATCTGCCCGGTGGCGTCGATCTTGATGCTCTGCCCAGGATCGACGGTGATGGAGGCGTCCTTCTGCATGATGATCGACCCGCCGCCCATCAGGAGGCCGTTCTGGCTGCGGGTCTGCGAGCGCAGCGTCAGGCTGGCGCCGCCGCGCTGCGTGAGCGTCGCGCTCTGCGGGTGCTCGGCATACAGCGGCGGCAGCCACAAGGACATCGCCGCGGAGGGATCGCTGCCCGAGGGCGCCACGAGACTGCCGGCGGTGATCCGGTACATGGGCATGGCCGGCGCGATGGCGGAACCCGCCACCAGCATGCCCAGCCCGGCATTGATGTCGTAGTTGGAGAAGCCCGCGCGGAAGAACGCGGGGCTGAGCGCCGGGGCCGGCGCCACCGACACCGTCTGCGGCAGGGCCGTGCCCGGTGGAATCACCGTGCCGGCCTGGTAGGTCATATCCTGCGCCTGCACCGAGCCGGCGGCATAGACGAGACGGTAAGGGTCGATCTGCAGGCCCTGCGGGAAAACGCTCGAGGGGATGACGGTCCCGGCCGGGATCGTGCCGGACCCGGACGCGCCGATGATCAATGTCCCGGCCGGCACCACCTGACCGGGGCCATAGTAGACGAGGTTGCCATCGGCGCCTCTGGCATACAAAGCGCTCATCCCGTTCGCGACGACCCAGTCCGCCGCGGTCGGTATGCCCGACCCGCCCGAGAGCGAGATGTCGATGGGAACGGGAACATCGAGCGGCAGCGTGTTGTGCGCCTCCGTCAGCGTGAAGGGCAAGGGCTGCCCGGCGGCAATGGTCAGCGGCCGCGTGAGCTGCATCCGCAACGGCGCCGCCGTGCCGGCGGCCAGCACGCCGCCGGCCAGCGAGGCGTTCTCGCCGACCAGCACATTGTTCGGCGAGGACAAGGTCAGCGTGCCGCCGCCGTTGACGCCGGCTGCGCGGATCACACCGTCCAGCACCATATTGCCGGTGACAGCGCTGACGCCGCCGGACACGTCGCCGGCAATCAGCGTGACGTTGCCGCCCTTGCCGCCCATGGTCTTGCCGCTGGCCAGGATGGCCGCGCCGGACGAGACGTCGATCACGCTGCCGCCGGCGATCGTCACGTCTTGCGAGCCGTCGATCGTGACGTTGCCGCCATTGACATAGGCTAGCCCGGCAAGCCTGGCCGGATCGATGCGCGCATTGGTCCACACGCCGCGCACGTCGATCGTCCTGCCGGCCTCGAGCGTCAGTTGCGATGCGCCATCGGCCGCCATCAGCGCGCCGGGATAGCGGTCACCTGCGCGCGTGAACAGGTTCGACACGTTCACCGTGCCGCCGCGCGCCGTGATGTTGGCATTGACGTCGACGTTGGGCGCCACCAGGCTCAGCCAGCCGCCGTCGGCCAGCACCAGCGGCTGGCTCACCACGATGCGGCCTCCGCTGGCCAGATCCAGCGCGCCGAGCTGGAAGCCGTTCAACATGCCCGCGTCCAGCCACACCGTGTTCTGCCGCTGTGGGTCCAGCGCGTCCGCCGCCCCCATGCCCGGCGTCACGCCCGCCTCCGTGCCGATCTTCACCTCGCTGGTGAACACCCCCGTGCGCCCCGGCCCCGTGTACTGCCCCAGCGCCAGCCCGCCCGCCTGCGCCACCGCGTACTGCCCCTGCTTGTAGCCGTCGGCGAGACCGGCCGCGCGCGCCTGCGTCTGCTGCGCGCCGTTGAACACCTTGGCCACCACCTCGCCTTCGAGCACCGCCGTCGGTGCGCTCACCTGCAGGCGGCCCGCGTCGCGGCCCACCGTGTAGCCGTTCTGCAGCACCTGCTGCGGCGCGATCAGCGGGCTCGCAAACAACTGCGTCGCCGTCTTGCCCCAGCGCGGGTGCTCGTCGTTGAAGCCCGTGTAGAGCCCCGTGTACAACACCCCCGCCTGCGCGTTATCGGCGTTGTGGAGCGTCCCGTCCGCCCCCTTGAACCACGTCTGCCTCAGGTACCCCGTCTGCACGTCCAGGCTGCCGCCCGACAGGTTGATCGACGAGCCCGCCTGCGTCACCACCTCCTTGCCGCCCAGCGTCACCGTGCCGCCCTGCGCCGCCCACTCGCCGATCCGGTGTCCCTGGTTGCCCAGGTAGCCGCCCACCTCCAGCAGCCCGCCCCCCGTGTACCAGCGCTCGGTCGCGTAGCCGCCCACGCCCGCCGGCACGTACACCAGCCGGCGCCGGTCGATCCACACATTCGCATTGAGCAGGTTCCCGCTGTCGCGGTTGCCCGGCGCGTCGCGCTGCTCGTTGCCCTGCACATTGATCTTGACGTTGTTCGTGTCCATCGCCAGCGCCACGCCCACCGCCCCCGACACATCCAACTGCGCCCGGTTGGCCACGAAGCTGCGCCCCATCGCGCTCACTGCGATCTGCCCGCCCGTGGCCAGCGTCAGCGAGTCGCCCTGGAACAGCACGTCGCCCCCGCTGACGATCTCCACCCGCGACTGGTCGCGCCGGTCTGACAGCCTCGACAGGTTGTCGAACAGCCCCAACGCCGCTCCCCCGCGCAGCAGGTCCTGCGCCGCCGAGTCCTGGATCAGCGCGTCACGCTGGCTGTCCAGCGCCGTGGTCTTGCCGTCGTCGTTGATCAGCACTGCAGTCACCGCGCCCGGTCCCAGCGTCACCCGCCCTCGCGTGTCCGCCGCCGAGTTCAGCAGGTGCACCGTGCCGCGCGTGTTGACTGTGGTCGTCGCCACCGCCACCCCGAGCTGCTGCACGTCGCGCCCGGCCATCGTCACGTCGCCCTCCGTGGCCAGGATCAGCCCGCTGTTGGCCACCTTGCCCGCGCTGCCCGCACTACTACCGCTCGCCACGAACTGCGGCGAGATCTCGTTGCCGCGCGTGGTCGACGTGGTGTTGCCGTCGGTACCCACCCCGCGCCGGATCACGAAGCTGTCGCCCGCGGCCAGCGCCGCCTGCCCGCGCGGCGTGGCGATCGTGCCCGCGTTGCTAACCTCTCCGCCCAGCAGCAGCACATAGCCCCCGCCCTGCGTCACCGTGGCCGGCGTGCGCGTGGCGATCCGCGCGCCGGCCTGCACCTCCACCTTGCCCAGCGCATCGGTGAAGCTCGGCGCCGTGCCGTTGAACCCGTAGATGCCGTTGCTGCTGAACTGGCCGTCGCTGATCCTGGCTGCCGCCGCCACCAGGTTGCGCGTATCCACCTGGCTGGTGCCGCTGAAGATCACCCCGTTGCGGTTGACGATCATCACCGTGCCGTCGCCCCGGATCCGCCCCTGGATCTGGCTCGGCCGCGCCTGCGGGTCGTTGACGCGGTTCAACACCGCCCAGTCCGCCTGCTGCTTGAAATCCACCGTGGTGTTGCGCCCGACGTTGAAGGTCTCCCAGTTCAGCACCGCGCGGTCCGCGGTCTGCTGGATGGCCACCGTCGTCTTGCCGTCGGCCACCGTCTGCGCCGGCGCGTTGGCGCTGACCCAGCCCTGCGTGAGGCTGTTGGTGTCGATCTTCAGGCCGCCCTCGGCCAGCCCGTCCGGCACCGTGGCGTTCGCCGCCGCGGCGGCCGCACGCGCGCTGGCCTGCGCCGCCTGCATCGCCGCGATGCCCTGTGCGGCCGTGCCCAGGTTGGCCAGCGAGCGCTGTAGCTCGGTGTTGGCCTGTTGCTGCTGCGCCGAGGGGTTGGTCAGCGCCGACACCGGCATGCCGTTGGGCAGGCGCCCGGTCTGCTGCGCCGCGCTCTGCGCCGCGCCCTTGGCCGCAAACCATGCATTGCTGAACGCCTGCTGCGCCTGCGCCGTACCCCAGACCCCGYCAGTGGCAAGCAGCATGGCAACGGCCCGGGTCAGCGGCGCCATGCGCAATGGCCGTGCCGCCGGTGCCAGGTGTCGTGATTTCGCTATTGCGCACTTGCGCCCGCGTGTGCTCATCTGAAGTCCTGCCCAATAGTTGAGTCGATTCCGCTACGGCAGCCCGCCCGGTGCCGGGCTGCCACGTCCTTCGCGTTTTGTCTGGTTCCGCTTCGCAGTAAGCGGCAACAGCAACTCGCTGAGACAAGACGAATGGCTACCGCCAGATCCCTCAACTATTTTTTTGACTTTGCACTTTCTCGCCGGGCTACAGCGGCGAACCTCGTGAGGCGGTGGGCATTCCACACCCGATGCATTTTGCGCGGTGGAAAGGCCAGCCCTCGTGCCGGACGGCTCAACTCAGGACCAGCAGTCCCCCTGGCAAGGACGTGGCTTCAAGCTTGTAGGTACGCTCGATTTGCCATAGCACCGCATCGAGAGACGTAATCAGGAATCGACCGCTCACCAGGTGGGCGCGAACGGCGTTGTTCACCAGCACGACACGGCCGGGTCGATAACGATTGATTTCTTCGACCACCTCGGCAAGCGGCGTATTGCGGAACACCATTTCTCCGGTGCGCCAAGCCGACACCTCCTGCGGTTCAGCGCCGACGACGGAGCTGACGACACGATCGTCGTAGATGGCTTGCTGCCGAGCCAGGAGTGCGCGAATCCCCGAGGGATGCTCCACGCGCGCGGCACCTTCAAGACAGGTGACACAGACCTTGCCGTTGAGAGACTTCACGTCGAGGCGTCCCGATTCGGCTACGCTTCGGCCGACTCCCGCCGTCACGACGAAGCGCCGGCCGCCCCGGAACAGGTCGACGGCGGCCTGCCCATTGATGAGTTCCAGGCCGACCATTTCGCCATCGTCCATCTGTCGTCGAACGCTGGTCCGCGTGTTGAGCGTAACAAGAACACTGCCGGCTCGCCCGATTTCCTGCCGCTCGCCGGCGGCGGTACGGTAGTCCGCCCCCCACTCCGTGATCGCTGGCCAAACCCCAAGGGGTGGGTACACCACGGCTACGGCCGCTACGGCCGCAGCGCTCACCGCTGCGCCCATGAATGCACGGCGCCCCAACTGCACGGGGCGTGATGCATGGCTGTGTGCGGCGGCGATCCCCGGATTGGCACGCAGCAATTCCCCTGCCGCCGGCTTCATCGCAGTCCAGAGCCGCTTGGCTTCGTTGAACGCTTCCTTGTTGGCCGGGCTGCTCTGCAGCCAGCGTTGAAATCCTTGCGCATCCCATGCATTGACTTCGCGCGAGGTGAGCAAGCGCACCCAAGCCCGCGCTTCCTCCTGGAGCGCGTCGTTGGAGACGGCATGTTGGTCGATGGGTTTCTTCACGATATCGAATCAAGCCACCATGAAGACACGCTCTGGATGGCGTCGTCGAGCCGCGCGCAACTTCGGCGCGGATTGCGTTTCACGAGTAAAGACGAATGACAATGCTCAAATCCCTCAACTATTTTTGTCTGCTCGACATTTGGGCACAGAAATCGTGCGCGCGCTTCAATTCGTTCTCGACCGTGCGTATCGAAACCCCCAGTCGCTCGGCCACTTCCTTCTGCGACAATCCTTCCCAGCGGACCAGCAGCAAGACTTGCCGCCGGCGTGCCGGCAGGCGCGCCATGATTCTGCTCAAGGCCTCGAGCTCGGCACGGTCTTCGACCACCTGCGCCGGACCGGGTGCGGGATCGGACAGATCCATGAGCGCCTCAACGTCGTCGGTCGACAAATTGCGGCTCTGCCTGCGCTGAATATCGACGGCGATATTGACCGCCATGCGCAGCAGATAGGCACTCGGGCTCAGGATCGGCCCGCGGTTCTCCTGGCGCTGCAACCTCAGATAGGTATCGTGCAAAGCATCGCCAGCCAGGTCATCGCTGCCCAGCACCCGCACGAGACTTCGCTTGAGGTTGGCGTAGCGATTGGCCAAATGTTCCAGCAAGGCCGGCTGCGCGTCGTCGGACATAGCTAGAACGCCTCCCTGTCGCAGCGAAGCCTGCCATTGTGATCCCCGGGGACAATCAACATGGTTAGCGGTTGTTGCACCATATCCAGCGGTGGCGGAGGAACCCGGATCGTTCTCAAGGTATCCATCAGCGCCACGTCACGTTGGGGCTCCCCCGTCGAACCAAGCAAGCGCACCCCTTGGATGCGGCCATCGGCGCTCAATTGAAAGCGCATGAGCGCGCGGTAATTCCCGGGGGCGGTCCGTGGGGCGCTACAGAGTGCCTGCCAGATGCGGGATTGAACCTGGCCAGGATACCGTCGATCACTGACCAGATTGTCGATCCCGGCATAGGGTGCCGGTGCGGCGTGCTCATCGGCTTCCATCAAGACAAAGGCACTGCCGCCTCCCCCTGCATTGTCTCGTTCTGCGACGAGGCCCGTCCCCTTGAGCAGCTGGTTCAGCGCGGCTTCGGGCAAGAAACGCCCCTGCACAGCTGACGACATGCGCCCGGTCACGAGTTCGCTTCGAAAAAGCACCGGCCGTCTGGACTGCGCCGCATAGCGGTCAAGTGCGGAATCCAAGGGTAGCGCGGGTATGTCGAAGTCGAAAAACCCTTCATTTCTCCCGGCCGTGAGGCTGATGGCCGGCACACCCGTCAACGGCAATGTGGCAGCAGTGGCCGGTCCATGGAGAGGCATGTCCGACCGTGATGGCCCCCCCGACGTACCCGTCGACTGCGCACGCACCACCCCAGTCGCAATCAGGAGCCCCAAGCCACTCAAGAATCCTGTCAGCGCAAGCACGCTGACCGATGCCGAGTTGCCTGTCATTTCAAACGCATGAGTCGCCGGAGTTTTTGGAAAAAGCGGGGTGGATGCTTCGCCAGCAATGTCGTCGAATTTTATGAATACTTCATGACAAACGCCTCTTTTCCCGTGTGACTTTCATCTGTCCGGCTATGGCCGATCGTCCTGGCGATCGATGTGAGGAGTCAGGATCAGATTGGCGTGCACGTGGCGATGTTGTCGGCGACCGCTTCGCCAGGCTGTCCACCACCACCATATCGCGCGCGAAACTCCCGGTACGAAACTGCTGGCGGCACCTCAGGAAGTCATTTTGTTAGACGTTCTAAGTCAAAACGCCAGCATGAACAGAAACAAGGAAGAACCTGCAGCAAGTTCGAGGGTTTCACAGCGGGGCGCGATTCAGGGCGACCCAACGCTGAACAGACGGCCTTTGCCACTGATGCGCAGCGTAGTCAGCCAACCTTCCCGGCACCGTATCACCATTGAGGACGAGCCGGTTCAGCATTAGAGCAAGGTCGACGTCTGCGATGCACCACTCGCCAAAGAGGTTCGGTGAGTGGTCGGTAAGCAACACCTCGCAAGCAGAAAACAGTTTTGCTGCAGCTGTACGTGCTGCAGCAGATAGGGGCGCCGCGGGAGCGCCGTAAAACACCACCTCAGTGGACCGCTCCTGCCGGATGGGCATGAGATCGCTTCGCAGCCACGCTTGGACCTGGCGTGCCCGAGCGCGACTGATCGCATCTTTTGGGTATAACGAGATGCCCGGAAAAACCTCGTCGAGATATTCAGTTATTGCTGATGACTCGGACAAAGCGAAACTGCCGTGAATCAGCGCAGGTACACGCTGCGTGAGTGAGCGCTCTGCATACCCAGGTTCGAGGTTCACATTGTTGGCCAGGTCGATGGTTACCAGCTCAAACGACAATCCCTTTTCATGAAGGGCCACGAAGGCCGACATCGCATATGGACTTGCGAATTGAGCGTCGACGTAGAGACGCAGATTCGTTGAAGGCAAAGCGGGCTCCTGTTTGCTTACGCGCGGGAAACGATTGTCAACGATCCAGGCATCGATGTCGACGGGCTGTACTTGGCCGAACCCGGAAGCTCGTCGCCGGCCAACGCTCGATCGCCCCGACTCGGCCCCGAACTTCCGTAGTCGACCCGTCTCGGCCACGCGTACTCTACGCTGCAGACGACTGAAGGTCATTGCGAATCGGTCATTCCCGCGCTGACATGATCGAGCCTGTATGAGCGCGGGTTCTCGCCTTCCAGCATCAGGCGCAGCTAATTTTCCGTATGACCGTCCACTTTGAGTCTCCTCGCAGAACGCATTCAAGAGTTGGACCAACCAGTTGCGACACCATTGTGACCAATGACAACGAAGCCACGAAAATCCCGATCGGCTAAATGAATCTCGCCATCTCCCCAGTGCGCGGCAGAAAATACTGCGGCTTCGTTCTTGCTAAGGTAGTCGCCGAGCTTTCGATGTACTTCAACGAGAACGCGCTCTGCTGGAAGATACTTGTCCAGTAAGTACAGTAGTTCCCGTTTCCGAAGGCCTTCCGGCCCAACGATGTGTATCCATTCTCGTGACGCCGCATCAACCGGCGGGAAATGCTGACGCATAAGTTCATGAACGCGCCGCGGATTCATGGCACCTCCCAGGGAAATCCCGACTTATCGGCGGGCAGACTTGAGATATTAACTCGCTTTCCGTGTCGAGCAACCCGCGAGGGCGATGTGAGTTATCCGCATAGCGCCGTTGATGGCTACGCCAATGCTTCGCCTGGTGTTAACGACGGGAACGCACTCAAAACGCCGCAAGTATGTGTCCTGGCTAGAGCGGCGACCAAGGCCAAAATCGAGCAGCGGATCTCAACGCTTGAGGTCTCAGGAGCCTGACCAATCCTATAGTTGATTTTCTCTATAGTACGTATCAACAAAGATAAGTGCTTTCTTCTCCACGTCATTCAGTTTGAATCTTTCTTCGTCTCGCTCCAGCCTATACTTACGATCAATTCCCAACATGACGTTATGTATCTCCAGCGGAAGCGGCGCCACGGAATCTATGAAGCATACCGAGCCATCACCGCACACAGCGCCCCCTGTCCGCCGATCAAACTGAAAGCGATATTGAGTTGTTACTGTCCGGGCGTAGATGATGGCTTCGTCAATCCGAGTGGCGAAGCAAATTAAGCTGGCTCCATTCGGGCTTTCGGCATGAAAGATATCGCCCACATCAAGCTTTTGGAGGAGGGTTTCTCGTTCAGTCATCGCTCGATCTCCTGAGGCCTGATGTCGCTTTGCACTTTCCCCGACACGCTACCAGGAGCTCGCCGGCTTGTACGTGCGTTGGAGAACACAGGAAATCGGTCGACGGTTGCGGCCCGTAGCATGCCGCGCTGGCCCAATACACTAGGCGACGTGTGTAGTCGCCTTCGGAAGCGGGATCGTCACGGTGCCATAAGTCATGAACACCCGCGCCGAGCCAGACGGGCCGCTATAGCCGCCCTGCCCACCGCCGAGGTGGCAGGCGAGCGCGGTGAATTCCCAGGCATCGTCTATCGACGCGGCGATCTTGCGGGTGGTTAGCCTCTCCAGCCCATATTGCTGACCAAAGTCTCGCACGCGTCGGGCGTGCTCGCCAAGCGCCTCAGGTACCGAAGGGTGATCCCAGCCCCATAGCCAGGTGCCGTCTTCGGTATCGTAGGTGCCAACCACCTGCACCGGCGAGGTCACCACCAGCCCTTTTTCGGCATTGGTGAAGATGATCGTCCCAGCGTCGAGATCGGCATTCCACGAGGCGGTGTCGAGGCCCCACATGCCGATCGCGGCTTGCGTGCGCATCCGCATTTCGTTATTCGCGCGCGCAATGGTGAGGTCTGGTTCGGGAAGAGTCGCTGCGTCGCCGTGGTCACCGTCACTGTCCCTCCCAGGGCCTTTATCACCACCGCCAAACAGCTTCTTCAGAAAACTAGCCATCCGTATCCTCCATTTTTCAAACGAATTTTTTGCAAACACATACCGTCGATTCTAGGGGTGACCGATTCCATCAAGCTGTTGCATCAACCGGTCGAATCCGCAGCCGAACCCGGAAGTTCATCGCCGGCCAACGCTTGATCGCCCCGACTCAGCTCCAAAATTCCGTAGTCGACCCGAAGCGGAAGTAGCCGTTTTCCGAAACCAGTCATTCAGGGCGGAGTTATTTTTTGTCGCCGGTGGCATTCGCCTCGTCGGATGTTGGATAAGCAGCAACACTCAGATTGATCCCCAGAGAGCATAGCAATGACAGGTCTGCGACCGTAAGGTCAACGAAAGCGACAAATTGCACTGAATCGCCAACGGTCACACCGATTGCCAATTCAGAGGACAAGTTGGTTCCCGAGAATGCGAGTCCGAGGACCTTGCACTCAGCCAAGAATTGCCTGATAGAGGCAACCATCTCACCGGGGTTATCAGAGTCGGCGAGAGTTAAACCAAAACCCGACAGCGTATGTGTTCCACCACGGCGCTTCGGTTCACCTTTCTTCCATGTGTTGTCAAAGTTGCGCCCAAGCGCGTCGCACAAAAGAGCCAGTGTTTCGTCGTCGCCTTCAACTCGTAACGTTGCGAGGTTCATGTTTCGGGAGCGTAGTCATGTTAGCCAGAGCGAGATGGCAATCTACCGGCGGGCCGCCTTGGTACCATATGGTTCGCATATGGTACCAATTGGAATTGTCGTCGATTCGGCTAGTGATGTCGAATGACCGAAAGTAGCTGCGGATTCAACCGGCCAATCGACGCTTTGGAAGTGACATCGAAAGACGATGAGTGATAGTTTCAACGGCCTGTTCAACTGAAACGTTAGCTGTGTCGACTACCAGATGGTCTGATTCCCATGCGTCATATTGACGTTCGAGCACGCTCTGCCATGTCGGCAGCTTGTGGCCTGGGATATCTGCATGTCGCCCCTCGACCCTCAGACGGTGCGCCGTTGTATCAGAACAAATCAGCTCAACCTCGAAGAGGCGCACCCCTGCTTCGAGCGCCACGTTTCTCCAGGAGCTACGCGTCACATGCAACGAATTGACCGAGTCCGCGACGACGGTCATTCCAAGGCGTAAATTATCTTTTGCAACGGCATATCCGGCCAGATAGCCGGCAGGTCCGATATCGGCCCCGTCGCTCCCGCCCGCAATAAATGCCCATTCCAACGTATCAATACGCAGATATACCGCGGCGAGCTTGCGCGCAAGTGCTTGCGCTACCGTTGTTTTTCCGGTGCCCGGTAGTCCTCCGAAGGCAATCAACATTTTCGACGCTCCCTCTATTCGAATCTCGGCTGATTGTCGCGGATTTCTGCGACGTTCGCACCCTCCACATGTAAACGTCAGACTTCCACCTCCACCACCCGAGCCTTCAGGCGCGGCGCGGCGAAATCAAGAAAAGCGCGCAACTTCAGCGGCAGGATGCCCTGTCCGGTGTGGACAAGGCTGATTGGCCACGGTGCCGGCTCGAACGGTGCTAGCACGATCTTGAGCGCGCCGGCGCGCAACGCGCTCGCCATCTGATAGGACACCACGCGCGTGATCCCGACGCCGGCCACCGCCGCATCGACCGCGGCTTCGGCCGTGCTGACGGCAAGCCGCGAACGGACGGGCACCGCGATCTCCGATTTGCCCGACATGAAGGTCCAAACCTGCCTGGATGTCATGCGTTCGAACGTAATGCATGCATGCGCGGTGAGTTCGAGCGGGCTCGTCGGCACGCCGTGTTCAGCGAAGTAGGCTGGGCTTGCGCACACCACCCGGCGCACTGTGCCGATCCGCGCCGCGACGAAACTGCTGTCGGGCAGTTCGGCAACCCGCAATGCGACATCGACGTGCTCTTCAAGAAGTGGCACCACGCGGTCGGTCAGCACCATCCGTACATCGATGTCCGGATAAGTCTTGAGGAAATCCGCGACCACGGGCAAAACGTGCAGGCGCCCGAAGACGAGGGGTGCGGTGATGACGATCTCGCCTTTGGGCGCCGCATATTCCCCCGACGCCGCGCGCTCCGCTTCCCCCACTTCCTCGAGAATGCGCCGGCATGCGGCGACGTACGCTTGCCCGGCTTCGGTGAGGGAAAGCTGTCGGGTGGAGCGGTGCAGGAGTCGGGTTTTCAGGTGCGACTCCAGGTCTGCGACCTTGCGGCTCACCGTTGCGAGCGGAATCTTGAGCTGGCGCGCCGCAGCAGAAAAACTGCCTGCTTCGACCACAGCCACCAGGATCGACATGGATTCGAAGCGATCAGCCATGTTCTCGGTTTTTGGGAGGATGATTTCCAATAATGGCAGATTATCTTTATGCGTGGAAGAGAATAGTATCGCCTGCACCTCCCCGACAAACGAGGCGGCGAGCGATTTGAGGCTTCTCGATTGGCTGCTCTGGGCCGCCACGTCTCAGGTCCCCAAAAATCTGGAGAATGTGCTGTGTCAACGCTTTCGAGCCCCCATCCGCAGTCCTTGCGAACAACCGCTTCCATCAGAAATCTGCCCGTCAACCTGTTTGCGTCGGTAATGGGCCTTGCCGGACTGTCCATCGCGTGGCGCCAGGCCAGCCACGAATTTGGGGTAAGTCCGCTGATCTCCGAAGCCGCCGGTATCCTTGCCCTGGTGGTATTCGTCGTGCTGGGCGCGGGCTATCTCGTCAAGGCAGTCAAACATCCTGAGGCGGTCGTCGCCGAGTACCAACATCCCGTCGCCGGCAATTYCTTCGGCACGATCACGATCGCCATCCTGCTGCTTTCCTCGGTCGTTGCGCAACGGAGCCAGACGCTTGCCGAAGTCATGTGGACGGTGGGTACCATTTTCACGCTTGCGCTCTGTTTCGCGATTGCGGGCCGGCTGCTGCGTGGAAAGATTGATGCTGCGCACGCTGTTCCCGCCTGGTTTATCCCGGGTGTGGCCACGTTGGATATCGCCGTTGCCGGCGGAACCATGCCAATGCCGTGGGCGCATGAAGTCAACCTGTTCGCGCTGGCCGTGGGAACGATGATTGCCCTCTTGTTCTTTACGATGATCATGTCGCGAATGATTCACCACGAGCCGCTGCCCGCCGGCATGGTCCCTTCGCTGCTGATCCTGATGGCGCCGTTCGAAGTGGGCTTTCTTGCCTACACCAACTTTACGCAGCAGGTCGACACTTTCTCCGGGTTGCTGTTCTACTTCGGTCTTTTCGTATTCCTCACACTGGCACCCAAGGTGTTTCGCAGGGGAATTCCGTTCGCTTCCGGTTGGTGGGCGATCAGCTTTCCGATGGCAGCGCTGGCGATTGCCTCGCTGAAATACGCGACGTTCATCCAGGCCTGGCCCGTGAAGGCGATTGCCATCATCCTGCTCGCCATGCTGACCATCGCGATTGCGGTGCTCTTTGTCAAAACGCTGCACATTCTCCTTAACGGTAAGCTGCTCGGCGGTTGAAACGGCGAACGAAATGACCGAAGTTCAGAAGCTGCGCATATTCTCCGACCCGACAGGCGGCGCACCATCGCCACCACTACCGGACGTGCTATCGGAAGGTTTGGCAGTCGTTTTTTGTGGAATCAACCCCGGCATGAGAGCGGCGGCAACCGGCCACCACTTCGAAGGCAATGGCAACCGCTTCTGGCGAGTCCTACATCTGGCCGGTTTCACGCCAGCGCCGATGCGCCCCGAAAACGACCGGGACCTGCTCACCCATCGGTGCGGTTTGACTACAGCCGTTGGCCGGCCTACCGTACGGGCCGATCAGCTTTCACCGCATGAATTCCACGCATCGACTTCGGCGTTACTGAAGAAAATCGAACTTCATCGCCCCACCTATATCGCCTTCCTGGGGAAGACCGCATACGCGGCCATTTCAGGTCAGCGGCACGTGTTATGGGGACGCCAGAACGCTATGTTCGGCGGGTCGACAGCGTGGATCCTTCCGAATCCGAGCGGATTGAACCGCTCGTTCAGCCTCGATGACCTCGTTGGGGCGTATAGAGCGTTGTACCTTGCGTATGCCTCGCCGAAAGCCTCGTTTGGGCAATAGACTGCAAAACACAGGACGTTGGAAAACGTCGGGGTCGCGATGGCCGTCTCGCCCCCCTGGTTCCCAGCCCCGCGGCCCCCCGCGTGCCGCCATCTGCCGTCTCCCGCCACTCGCGTAAAACCTCCTTGCAACGTCATGATTCGCCTGCTAGAGTCCACAACTGATCACTGCATAGTTAAAGAAGAATCGATCGTGCCGCCTGGCAGGCGCAACGACCAACGACAGGAGACACGATGGTTCCGGCACTATGGTTTGACGGGCGAGCGTACTCGGCCGACTGGATGAAGGGGGAGATCCAGCGCATTCTCGCTGGCCTGCACGATCTGCAATGCAAGGAGGGCGACACCATCGCCGCCATGCTGCGCAACAGCCCGGAGTACGTGGCGCTTGTGCTGGCCTGCCGCCAGGCGGGGCTGTACCTGGCATCGATCAACTGGCACTTCAAGGCGCTCGAAGCCAACCATATCCTGACCGACAGCGGCGCCCGCGTGCTGGTTGCCGATGCGGACCTGCTCGACCAGGTGCGCGAAGGCATCCCCACGGACGTGGGCGTCATCCTGGTCTCGCGCGACGCGGCGCCGCCGTCCAGCCCGCGGGCGCATCACTGGGCTGATTTCGGGGCGGGCCTGCCGGCCATGCCGCCGCGCACCGGCACCTCGCACGGGGCCATCGCCTATACCTCCGGCACCACCGGCAAGCCCAAAGGCGTGCGCCGCATTCCCGGCGCGCCCGAAGCCCGCGCTGCCATGGAGCAGCGGCTGCAGCGGGTCACCGACATCGTCTACGGCACCGGTGCGGACGTGACCGCCTACCTGTCCGCGCCGATCTACCACAGCGCGGCCATGGCCTACCTCTCGCACTTCTGCAACCTGGGCGCCACGCTGGTGCTGGAGCCGCGCTTCGATGCGCAGCGCACGCTTGCGCTGCTCGCGCGCCACAAGGTCACGCATGCCTACCTGGTGCCGACCATGTACCAGCGCCTGCTGGCCTTGCCGCCTGAAGCGCGCACGGGGCATGACCTGTCCGCGCTGCGCCAGGTGGCGTCGACCGGCTCGCCCTGCCCCGTTCCCATCAAGCAAGCCATGATCGCGTGGTTCGGGCCTATCATCACGGAGGCCTACGGATCGAGCGAGGCGGGCTACACCACGTTCGCCGACTCGGCGAACTGGCTGCGCCATCCTGGCTCGGCGGGCAGCCCGCTTCCCGATGCCGAAATCCGCATCCTGGACGAGGACGGTAACGCGTTGCCGGCGCGGGAAATCGGCCTGATTTATGTGCGCCAGCGCGCCCTGCCCGACTTCACCTACATCAACCGGCCCGAAGCCCGCGCGGCCGTGGAGCGCGACGGGCTGATCACGCTGGGCGACATGGGCTACCTGGATGAGGACGGGTTCCTGCACATCTGCGACCGCAAGGCCGACATGGTCATCTCGGGCGGCGTGAACATCTATCCGGCGGAGATCGAGTCGGTGCTGCAGACCATGCCGGGCGTTGCGGACTGCGCGGTCTTCGGCATTCCCGATGCGGAGTTCGGCGAAGGCCTGGCCGCCGCGGTCCAGCCAAGCCCGGGGCACAGCCTGGAAGGCGTGCAGGTGCAAGCGTTCTTGCGCGAGCGTATTGCCAACTACAAGGTGCCGCGCATTGTCGAGATCCACGCGACTCTGCCACGAGAAGACACCGGCAAGATCTTCAAGCGCAAGCTGCGCGAGCCGCACTGGCAGGACCAGGCGCGCGCCATCTGACATAGGCCACCTGATCCCTGACGCCTGACTTAATCCGTTCCCACCAGCATCGTGACGATAACAAGCAAGTAAAAACCGCAAGAAAAACCAACCGATCGGAGACAGCAACCATGGCCATCGCCTTCCCCACCAACGAGCCCTATTTGTCCGGCTACTTCGCGCCGCTGCACGCCGAGTGCGACGCGCCCAACCTGCCGGTCACGGGCGAAGTGCCCGCCGGGCTGCGCGGCACCTATTACCGCAACGGGCCGAATCCGCAGTTCGCGCCGCGCGGCAAATATCATTGGTTCTCGGGCGATGGCATGCTGCACGCGTTTCATTTCGAGAAGGGCCGCGTGTCCTACCGCAACCGCTGGATCCGCACGCCGAAATGGGTCATGGAAAGCGAGAACGGCGAAGGCTTGTCGGGCTCGCTGGCAAGCCGGCACCTGACGGACCCCAGGCTGCTTGAGCTGAACTCCACCGTGGCCAATACCAACGTGGTCTGGCATGGCGGGCGCCTGCTGGCGCTGGAAGAAGCGCACGCGCCGTTTGAAGTCGACCCGGTATCGCTGGCGCCACGCGGCTACCAGACCTTCGATGAAAAACTCTCCGGGCCCATGACCGCGCACCCCAAGATCGACCCGGTCAACGGCGAAATGGTCTTCTTCGGCTATGGGGCCCGCGGCCCGTTCACGCCGGACCTGATGCTGCATGTGGCAGATAGCCAGGGCAAGCTGCTGCGCTCCGTGCATATCGTCGCGCCGTTCCCGAGCATGGTCCATGACTTCGTGGTGACACGCACCCACATCCTGTTTCCCATCTTCCCGCTGACGGGATCGATGGAGCGCGCCACCAACGGCCAGCCGGCCTATGCGTGGGAACCGGACAAAGGCACGCACATCGGCATCCTGCCGCGCGACGGCACCGCGGCGGACGTGCGCTGGTTTACCGGCGATCCGTGCTACGTCTTCCATCCGATGAACGCCTTCGACGCGCCGCACGGCGGCATCGTCTGCGACATGATGAAGTACGACGTGCCGCCGCTGTTCCCCGGGCCGGACGGACGCCCGCTCTCCAACGGCGCCCCCGTGGCCAGCCTGGTGCGCTGGACGTTCGACCTGGCGGGGAAATCCGGCTCGTACCGCGAGCAGCCGCTATGCGATACGCCGGGCGAGTTTCCGCGCCTGGACGAGCGCTTTGCCATGCTGCCCTACCGGCACGGCTACTACTGCAGCGGCGATATCTCCGCCTCCACCAAGGGCGACAGCCTGCGCAGCGGCCTGGCGCATATCGACCTGGCCACCGGGCAGGTCACGCAGTACCAGCCGCCGGCCGGCGACAAATGCGGCGAACCTGTATTTGTCCCGCGCCATGCCGATGCCGACGAGGGCGACGGCTGGCTGCTGTCCGTGATCTGGCGCGCCGCGGAGAACCGCAGCGATATGGCCATCTTCAACGCGCAGGCGCTGGCGCAGGGCCCGGTGGCGCTGGTGCACCTGTCGCATCGCGTGCCCGCCGGCTTCCATGGCAACTGGCGTCCCGCCGACTGAGGCGGATGCATGCCGCCATGCACGCAGCTCAAGGTGCTGGTGGGCTGACCGGGCCAGCCCCCCCGGCCTGGCGCGGCGTTGCCGATCCCCGCAAYGCCGCCAGGCAGAACTGCACGACAACATCGGCCATCTGCTCGGCCGTGGGCCTGTGCGTGGAGGCGACTGGCAGGCGGCGGCGGTCGATGGTCAGCGTGGCCAGGCCGTGGGTGGCGGCCCACACGGAGAACGCCAGTTGTTCTTCGCTGAGTTCGCCGACGCCTGGCGCTTGCAGTACTGGCCCGATGGCGCTGCGCAGCACCTGGAACGAGGCAGCGCCCGCCTCCTCCAGATCCGGATACTGCTCCCGGTCCGCGATCTCCGGCCCGAACATCAGGTGAAACCGCGCGGGGTGCGCCTGGGCGAACTCCACGTAGGCGAGCATGATCGCCCGCAGCCGGCCCTGCGCATCGGCAGGGTCGATGTTCTCCACGCTCTGGCGGCGATACGCCACCAGGTCGCGAAACGCCTGCGCCGCAATGGCGGCCAGCAGCCCGTTCCTGTCCTTGAAGTGATAGGCCGGCGCGCCCGGCGAGACGCCAGCCAGCTTGGCTGCCGTGCGCATGCTCATGCCCGCGATCCCCTCGGTATCGAGCAGATGGGTGCCCCACGCTATCAGCGAAGCGCGCAGGTCGCCATGGTGCCATTGCCCTTCCGGCTTGGTGGTTCCACCTTGGGACTGGCCCTGCTTTACCGGGGTGTCGCCGCGTGCTGTTGCTGGTTTTTTCATGGAAGCGGAGTTTATCAAATGCCCGCGCCGCGGCATGAATGCCCACGGTTTTCTCAATAATTAGACAATTGTGCCGTCACGGCTGCTACGGACCAGCGTGAGGTGCCCTCTGGCGGCGCCCGGGATGCCACCAGGCACCTAGAAATCCCTTGCAAACGCGATTTCTCACGCGTAATCTAAAAAAAAAGACATATGCCGAGTGGCAAAGGCTATCTGCAGCGTAGTACCTGCAGCCCGATCCATCCGGTTATTTTTTTCTCCATGCAGTCTATAAATCGAGACAGATTTCGGATTACCAGTGGTGTCCCGTAACCCGGGCCAGCCGGCAGCACCGGTAACCCGCGCAACAAGTGAACCCAAAGGCGCTACCCGTCGACGGCTCAGCCCGCCGGCCGGCGCACATGCTCAACAAAGGCACAGAGGAACGCCCCATGGAAGCCAACGCTCGCGCATCGGTCCCCACGTCCGACGCCCCGCCCCTACAACCCGACCGGGCCTCGCCCTACGCCTGGAAGGCGCTGGCCGGCTCGGCCATCGGCTACGCGATGGATGGGTTCGACCTGCTCATCCTCGGTTTCATGCTGCCCGCGATCAGCGTGGCGTTGAGCCTGAGCACCGGCCAGTCCGGTGCCCTGGTGACGTGGACGCTGATCGGCGCGGTTGCCGGCGGCATCCTCTTCGGCGCGCTGAGCGACCGTTACGGGCGGGTGCGCGTGCTCACCTGGACCATCGTGCTGTTTGCGGTCTTCACCGGCCTGTGCGCGTTCGCGCAGGGGTTCTGGGATTTGCTGGCCTACCGCACCATCGCCGGCATCGGCCTGGGCGGCGAGTTCGGCATCGGCATGGCGCTGGCTGCGGAAGCCTGGCCCGCCAGCAAGCGCGCGCGGGTGTCGTCGTACGTGGCGCTAGGCTGGCAGAGCGGCGTGCTGCTGGCGTCCTTGCTGACGCCGCTGCTGCTGCCGCATATCGGCTGGCGCGGCATGTTCCTGCTGGGCGTGGTGCCGGCGCTGGTGGCCTGGTTCGTGCGCAACCGGCTGCATGAGCCGGAAGTGTTCGTGCGCCATGCCGAGGCCCAGGACAAGACCCAGCACAAGAACAAGCCGAGCGCGTTCAAGCTGCTGGTGGCCGATGGCCGCACCACGCGGACCAGCCTTGGCATCGTGATCCTGTGCTCGGTCCAGAACTTTGGCTACTACGGCATCATGATCTGGCTGCCGACCTATTTGTCCAAAGCCCTGGGCTTCTCGCTGACCAAGTCCGCCATGTGGACCTCGGTCACCATCGTGGGGATGATGGTCGGCGTCTACGCGTTTGGCCAGCTGGCCGACCGCATCGGGCGCAAGCCCAGCTTCCTGATCTTCCAGGCGGGCGCGGTGGCGATGGTGATCGCGTATGCGCAGATGTCCGACCCGGTCACCATGCTCTGGGCCGGCGCGCTCATGGGCCTGTTCGTCAACGGCATGATCGGCGGCTACGGCGCGCTGATCTCGGAAGCCTATCCCACCGCGGCGCGCGCCACCGCGCAAAACGTCCTGTTCAACATCGGGCGTGGCGTGGGCGGCTTCGGGCCTATCGTGGTCGGGGCCCTTGCCGCAACCTATTCCTTCCAGGTGGCCATTGCCCTCTTGGCCAGCATCTACGTGCTGGACATGATCGCCACGATCTTCCTTATCCCCGAGCTCAAGGGTGTCGAGCTGGAATAAGCGGCTCGCACTGCATCGCCCCATACCGCATTGCATTAGTCATTAGCCAGGACTCAGGAGTCATCATGCCTGCAACCTTGTGCCACCCGGACAGCGCCGCCACGGTAGCTTCCTATCGCTGCCGCGTGGTCGAACATTCGTGGGTCAACCAGCGCTACAAGCACATCCGCCTCGAAGCGGACGCGCCCATTGCCAGGATCACGAAGCCCGGGCAGTTCTACCAGCTCCGCTGCCCCACCACCGACACGGAACAGCCGTTCCTGCTGCGCCCCATGAGCGTCTATGGCGCGGGGCCGGAGGATGGCCGCATCGAGTTCCTCTACAACGTGACCGGCGTGGGCACGCGCGCCATGGCCAGCCTGCCGGTGGATGGCCACATGGAGATCGTCGGCCCGCTCGGCAACACCTTCACCTTCAGGCCGGATTTCAGGCGGATCCTGGTGGTGGCGCGCGGCGTGGGCCTGGCCACCATGGCGCCGCTGATCCAGCAGGCGGCCGAAGCCGGCGTCGCCATTACCGCGGTCATGTCGGCCCGCACCCGCGCCGACCTGATGGAGCACGAGTTCCTGCGCGGGGCCAACGCCCAAGTGCATAGCGTGTTCGATGCCGATGGCTCCTCGTCGGTGCAGGCCATGGAAGTACGCATGCGCGGCCTGATCGGGCAGCAGCGGCCGGATGCGGTCTACACCTGCGGCTCGCACCGCTTGCTGATGCTGCTGCAGCGCGTGCTGGCCGACCATCCCGAGGTGGTGGGCGAAGTCGCCATGGAGCAGCGCATGGCCTGTGGCATGGGCGTGTGCCTGTCTTGCGTGCGGCTGTTCGATTGCGATGGCGACAAGCAATTCCTGCGGGTCTGCCGGGAAGGCCCGGTGTTTTCCATTCATGAAGTGGTTGGGGAGGTGGAGTTTGGCTGATCTCACCGTTCGGGTTGGCGACTTGACGCTGCGCAACCCGGTCATGCCCGCCTCCGGCTGCTTTGCCATCGAGTACCGCGAAGCGCTGGACCTCAACCAGCTTGGCGCCCTGGTGATCAAAAGCGTCTCCCCCACGTCCCGGGCCGGCAACCCCACGCCACGGGTAGCCGAGGCCTATGGCGGCATGCTGAACGCCATCGGCATCCCGAGCAAGGGGCTCGACTATTACCGCGAATGCGTGCTGCCGCCTTACACGCGTTACGACACGCCAGTGGTGGTGTCGATCTCCGCCGATACCGCGGAGGCGTTCGCCCTGGCGTGCGAACAGATGTCCTTGCCCGAGGTTGCCGCCATCGAGGCCAATATCTCGTGCCCCAACCTGGAAGCCGACGGCATGGCCTTTGCCATGCTGCCCGAGACTACCTACAAGGCGGTCTGCGCCATCCGCCAGCGCACGCGCCACCCCGTCTGGGTCAAGCTCACGCCAAACGCCAGCCACATCGCGGCCGTGGCCCGCGCGGCGGAAGACGCCGGCGCCAACGCCATCGTCATGGGCAACACGGTGCTGGGCATGGCCATCGACGTGCGTACCCGCAAGCCTAAGCTGGGCAACGTCATGGGCGGACTGTCCGGCCCGGCCATCAAGCCGATTGCCCTGCGGATGGTGCACCAGTGCTATCGCGCCGTGCGCATCCCCATCATCGGCTGTGGCGGCATCCAGAGCGCCGAGGATTGCGTCGAGTTCATGCTCGCCGGCGCCGCCGCCGTCCAGGTCGGCACGGCGTCCTTCCGGGACCCCGGCATCATGCAAAAGATCATCGACGGGCTGCAGGACTATTGCCAGGAAGCCGGCACCGAAGCGCTGCGCGACCTGGTGGGCCAGGTCCGGCTCGACCGGCACTTAAGCGACCGCTGGCTACGCTTCGCGCAGCAATCCGGCTGAGCGCCACCGGCATAAAGCCGCGCGCGCCGGCGCATGCCGCTGGCGCGTCACTGCAACGATCAACAAAAGTGTCATGGAAATTCTGGAACTCAAGCCGGTCGCCGAACAGCTCTTCAAGGACATACGCGAACTGTCGTCCGATGGCGTTGGCGTGACCCGCGACAGCTACGGCGCGGGCGAGACCGCGGCGGCCACCTACCTGCGGGACTTCGCGCTGCGCCACGGCCTGCAAGCGCAGGCCGACCGCGCCGCCAATCTCGTCTTCCGCCTGCCGCAAGCCGACGCGGGCGCGCCAGCTACGTGGGTCGGCTCCCACCTGGACTCCGTCCCGCAAGGCGGCAACTTCGACGGGCTGGCGGGGATCGTCGCCGGCCTGCTCTGCCAGCTCCGGCAAAAGCATACCGGCCGGCACTCGCGCGTGCCGCTCCAGGTGGTGGGCTTCCGGGGCGAGGAAAGTGCCTGGTTCGGCAAGGCGTACATGGGTTCTGGCGCGCTGCTGGGCAAGCTCAGCGCCGACGACCTGGCGCTGGCGCACCGGCATTCCGGCGAGTCGCTGGCGGCCTGCATGGCAGCCGCCGGCGCCGATGTCGAGGCGATCCGCGCGCAGGCGCCGCTGTTCGACAAAGCCAAGGTCCATGCCTACCTCGAGCTGCATATCGAGCAAGGCCCCGTGATGGTCGCGCGCGGCTTGCCGGTGGCGGTGGTGCCCGGCATCCGCGGCAATGTGCGGCACAACCGGATCCAGTGCATCGGCGAGGCCGGCCACTCCGGCGCGGTGCCACGGTGGCTGCGCAAGGACGCCATGTTTGCCGTGGCCGACCTGATCACGCGGCTGGACGAGCACTGGCGCGTGCTGCTGGAGCGCGGCATCGACCTGGTCGTCACCACCGGCGTGGTCAGCACCAGCCCGGAGGCGCATTCGATCTCCCGCATCCCCGGCATGGTGAACTTCAGCTTCGAGGCGCGCAGCAAGAGCGTGGAAACGCTGGAAGGCTTCTATCAACTGCTGCGCACGGAATGCAAGGCGATCTCGCGCGACCGCGGCGTGCGGTTCGAGTTCGACCGCCGCATCGAATCGGCCCCGGCCACCATGGACGGCAGGGTCTCCGAGCTGCTTGCGCAAGCATGCCGGCAACGTAACCTCCCGGTTGAGCCGGTGCCGAGCGGCGCCGGGCACGATGCATCGCTGTTTGCCAACGCCGGCATCCCCACCGGCATGCTCTTCGTGCGCAACGAGCACGGCTCGCACAACCCCGACGAGGCCATGGACATCGATGATTTCCTGCTTGGCGTGCAGGTGCTGGACGACACCATCGCGAGCCTCTGAGCCGCGGCCGAGCACAAACACTGAAGCACTGAAGCACTGAAACACTGGAGCACTGGAGCCCCGTATGTCTCAACCACGCCCTCAACCCGACCCGTCATTGCCGGTAGGCCAGGCCCTGCTGGATGCCGGCTGCGTGAAATTCCGCACGGACGAGCCGTTCCGGCTGCCCTCCGGCTGGGCCAGCCCGGTCTATATCGACTGCCGCCGGCTGATCTCGTTTCCGCTGCTGCGCAAGGCCCTGATCCAGCGCGGCTTGACGCTGCTGCGGGAACGCAACCGCATCGGCGGCATCGATGCCGTGGTCGGCGCCGAATCGAGCGGCATCGCGTTTGGCGCCTGGATGGCCGATGCGCTGGCGCTCCCGCTGCACTATGTGCGCAAGGAAGCCAAGGGGCTGGGGCCCGCCGCGCAGATCGAGGGGGCCGTCAACGCTGGCGACCGCGTGCTGCTGGTGGACGACATGATGGCCGCCGCGCGTTCCAAGCGGATCTTCTGCGAGGCGCTGGCCGCCGCCGGCGCCGTGGTGACGGACATCTTCGTGGTGTTCGACTACGGCACGTTCCTCACCGAGCGCATCCTCGCCCCCTGGCAGGCCAAGATCCATTCCCTCGCGAACTGGCAGGACGTTCTGCAGGCCGCGCGTGACAGCGGCAACGTGGACAGCCGCGGCATTGACGAGCTGCAGCGTTTTCTGGCCGACCCGGCCCGATGGTCGCGGGACCACGGCGGCATCGGGGCCGGCGAGACGGCAACGACGACATTGCCCTGTAAGGCGTAACGCGCGCCCAGGGTCTGGCTGCCGGATTCGTCGGCCCCAAGGAAGGCGCTGGAAGAGACTCGGGTCCCGCCTTGCGTAAGGTACGAAGCGCGTCCGGTGCGGTTCCCGTGCTGCACTGCAATGTGAGCGCTGGTTCGGGATGTGCTAAAAAGACGCGGCACGCAGACCAATGCCGCGTGATAGTGGCATGCAACGCGGCCGTGTCGACCCATCGAACGCTGACGCACCCTGCAATCGGAGTTACGCATGTTGAGAACGCTGGCATGACGCAATCATATGCACTGCAACACGCGCGACGCGTTTCATCCGTGGTCGACAATGCTGCATTCCATGAAGCTGCGGCGCAAGCGCGCCTGTTTCGCTCGTGGACCCGCTCGCTCAATACCTTTCAGCTGGATCCGGGAAATACGTCCGGTCCGCGCGTCATCAGTGCGACGGAACTGAAAGACAGGCGCAATCGCGCCGAGGCCCTGCTGCGCTTCTCGAGCCCGGTTGTGGAACGCTTGCACGGCGTCGTCGGCAAGGCGGGCTATTGCGTGCTGGTGGCCGATGCCGGCGGCGCCCTGATCGATTTTCGTGGGCAGGAAGACCGCCGCAAGGAATACCGGCAGCACGGCCTGTATCACGGCCGCTATTTCACGGAGGACGCCGAGGGAACCAGCGGGGTTGCCTGCGTGCTGGCCGACAAGGAACCCATCACCGTCCACACCGAGGATCACTTCAGGGCAGCGTTCACCTGCCTGACCTGTACCGCCGCGCCCATCATCTCGCCAGCCGGCGAACTCACCGGCGTGCTGGACGTATCGGCCGTGCGAAACAGTGAAAACCGGGACTCGCAGGAACTGATCTACGCCTGGGTGTGCCAGGCGGCGGAGATGATCGAGAACGCCTACCTGCTGCACGATACCGGCCACCTGTGGACCCTGTACCTGCACCGCAGCCAGGACTACCTGAGCCTGCACCCTGAACTGCTGATTGCGTTCGACGATGCCGGGAACATCGCATCGATGAACCGGCAGGCAAAAAGCATGCTGAGCACGCTATACACCGCGATCCCGGCGAACGTCCAGCATCTGTTCGATCTGAATGCCGGACAGGTCATCGACCTGAACAGCGGCCTGGAGATGTTCCCGTTGCGCCTGACCCGTGGCGGGGACCGCTTTTTCGCGAGACTGCGCCCCCCGCGCCAGGCCTTGCGCACGATATCGCTGTCGCCGGGACACCCGGCCACCGGCCGCGCCGAGCCCGCGGCCCCTGCCATCGCCAGTGATCGCCTGGTCACCGGCGACCCGCAGGTTTCGTCGCATCTGGCCCGCGCGCTCCAGATCATCGACCGGCGTATTCCCGTGCTGCTGCAGGGCGAGACGGGACGGGCAAGGAGGCATTCGCACTCGCCGTGCATCGCGGTTCACTGCGTGCGCCGCAGCCGTTTGTCGCCGTAAACTGCGCATCGATCCCGGAGACGCTGATCGAAAGCGAGCTATTCGGCTACGCGGAAGGCGCATTCACCGGCGCGAAGCGCAAGGGTCTCAAGGGAAAGATACTCCAGGCGCACGGAGGCACCTTGTTCCTGGACGAGATCGGCGACATGGCCTTGCCGCTGCAGACCAGGCTGCTGCGCGTGCTGGCTGAGAACGAGCTGGCACCGCTGGGCTCCGAGCAGTCGGTGCGGGTCGACATCAACCTCATCTGCGCGACCCACAGGGACCTTGCGCGCATGGTCTCCGAAGGCACCTTCCGGGAAGACCTCTACTATCGCCTGACCGGCGCCGTGTTCCGGCTGCCTCCCCTGCGCGATCGCAGCGACCTTGGCGAGCTCGTCGACTTCTTCCTGGCGGATGAAGCGCAGGCGCACGGCACCCGGTCCGCGCTGTCCGACGGGGCAATGGCGTGCATCCGCCGCTATCGCTGGCCCGGCAACGTACGGCAGCTGCGCATGGCGTTGCGGTACGCATGCGCGCTGGCCGCGGCCCGGGGCGTCATTGTTGCCGAAGATCTTCCCGACTATCTGCGCTGCCCGGCCGATGCCGCGCCAGCGGCGCCGGTGCCCGCGAGCCCGTCAGTTGCCGCGCAGGCATTCGACAGCGCCGGCCTGCGCCCGAGCGAGCTTCTCGAACGGGCGCGCATCGCGCAGATGCTCGCCTGCCACCACTGGCGCATCAAGGAAACCGCCAAGGCACTGGGCATGAGCCGCGCAACCATCTACCGCAAGATGGCCAGATACAACATTGTCTACCCGGGTTCGGCATCCTTGCCGGAATCGCCGCCCTTGTCCATGTCTCAGGCGGACGAGGCGGACTGAGGCACGTTGTCTCACCGGATCGAGTCAGGCCGTCTCACGCGGGCCACGCCGTAGCTTGCCGGGCCGTCGCCGGCGTCGTGCTGTATCGCAGCAATAAGCCCGCGCGGCCCACGCTTCACCCTGCCTGCGCCTGAGCCCTCCCCCCACGCTGCGCCGCAGCGCACACAGCACCTTCGCCATCCGCCCTCGTCCGCCGTCCGCTCTGGCACGGTTCATGCGATTTCCCTCCTGCACGAAGGCCACGCCATGCATTCATCCGCGGCACCCGCATGGCCCTTCGTCGATCCCCCACAACTACGATGGAGACACTACCGTGAGCAACGAAGGTTCGGTGCATCAGCCCAGCATGAAGGCCGCCGTATGGCGGGGTCGCCACGATGTCCGCGTCGAGGAGGTACGCGTCCCCGAAAAGCCCGCCGAAGGATGGGTAAAGATCCGTGTGCATTGGTGCGGCATCTGCGGATCGGACTTGCATGAATATGTCGCGGGCCCGGTCTTTATCCCGGTCGACCATCCGCACCCGCTCACCGGGCTGAAGGGGCAATGCATTCTCGGCCACGAGTTCAGCGGCGAGATCGCGGAACTGGGCGCAGGCGTGACCGGCTTCAAGGTCGGCGAGCGTGTCACCGCGGACGCCTRCCAGCATTGCGGAAAATGCTATTACTGCACCCATGGCCTGTACAACATCTGCGAGAGTCTCGCGTTCACCGGCCTGATGAACAACGGCGCATTCGCGGAATACGTCAACGTGCCGGCGGAGCTGCTCTACAAGCTGCCGGAGAACTTCCCCACGGAGGCGGGGGCGCTGATCGAACCGTTGGCGGTAGGGCTACATGCCGTGAAGAAAGCCGGCAACATCGTCGGCCAGACGGTTGTGGTGGTCGGCGCCGGCACCATCGGCCTGTGCACGATCATGTGTGCGAAGGCGGCCGGCGCAGGCCGCATTATCGCGCTCGAAATGTCGTCGGCGCGCAAGAAGAAGGCGTTGGAGGTTGGCGCCAACGTCGTCATCGATCCCAAGGAATGCGACGCGATCGCGGAGGTCAAGGCATTGACCGGCGGCTATGGCGCGGACGTGTCCTTCGAGTGCATCGGCAACAAGGCCACGACGAAGCTTGCCATCGACGTGATCCGCAAGGCCGGGAAATGCGTGATGGTGGGCATCTTCGAGGAGCCCAGCGCATTCAATTTCTTCGAGATCGTATCGACGGAGAAGGAAATCATCGGATCGCTCGCCTATAACGGCGAATTCGCCGACGTGATCCGCTTTATCGCCGATGGCCGCATCGACGTGCAGCCGCTCATCACCGGGCGGATCTCCCTCGCCGACATTGTGTCGCAGGGCTTCGAGGAACTCGTCAACAACAAGGATGGCAACGTCAAGATCATCGTCCAGCCAGTTGCCAGCCTGGCGGCCTGACCGCTGGACAGCTTGACGGCTTGACGGCCGCTCATTCCAACGCGCCGCGTTGACCAACGCGGCCACCCTCCCATCCCACCGGCATGCGGGCCTCGCGCGATGCAGCGTCGCGCAGCGGCCAGCGCGCGCCTCGCGTGCCGGGCTTTCATCGTACTGGACATGCCGGTCATGGAACCCCTCAGCCCCAATATCGAAGCTCAAGACACACCAGCGCTCGCGCCTGCCGGATTCGCGCTGCGGCCATTGGCATTCTCCGTGGCCGTCTTCCTGATCGTGCACGGCATCAGCCTTGGCGTATGGCGCCTGTTCGCCGACCCCGCCCGGGCCGTCTGGAAATACGCCCCCCAGCCATTTGGCATGTACCTCTTCTGGGGCATCCTGGTGCTGGTCTTCATCGGCTTCAACTTCGGCATGGCCGGATTCTCGGCGCTGAAGCAGCCCGTGCGCGGCTGCGCCGCCACGGCCGTGACGCTGGCGCTCTCCTTCGCCGTGCCCGCCGCGCTGGTCCATGGCTACGGCGCACTGGATCCGGCATTCAGCGCCATCAACGGCGCCGGCTACGGCGCGGCCGGCCTGATCGTGCTGATCGGCTTCTACGGCTTCGGCATACTGGCGACGGGCATGGCCGGATGGCCATGGTCCGACAGCGGCCTGAGCCCCGCGGCTAGCGGCCTTGCTCAAATCGCCGCCGGCTGTTGCCTCACGGGCCTGGGCTATTTCCTGCTGATCTATCCCAGCGTATCGGCCGCCACCGCGCCGCATGCGATCCTGCTGCCGTTGCCGGTGGCGATCGGCTGGTTCTATTCCGTCATCGTGGCGTGGCTGACGACATTCCTGATCTTCGACAACTGGCCGTGGAACAGGCTGGCCCGGAAAAGCCACATGGCGCTCGCCGCGCTGGCCGGCAACTTCCTGCTGGGCACTGCGCTCTATGCCGTGCATCTGGCGTTGCTCAGATGGGTCCTCATTCCTCCCGGCGCCGTTGAAAAAATCGGCGCGATGCTTCCAAGCTGGCCTGCGCAGCTAGGCGTATGGATTGCCTTCTGGCTGATCTTCTGGGCCAACGTTGCCGGCAACTGGCCGACACGGTTCGGCGCAGGCACGAACCGGGCCATACGCGCTGCATCGTGCTGGGGTCTTGGACTGATCTCCTTTTTTGTCTATACGCGATGGTTTGCCGGCGCCGTGCTGCATGAAGCGGAGATCGTCCCCGGCTTTGGCGGCGATCCGCTTACCTGGGTCGACCTGCTCAACTACGTCATGCTGATCTACGCCGTCTATTTCGAGTTCTACGGTCTTTCGAGGAAGAACGGCTGATATCCCTTCCGCAAGGCTTGGCCGGTGCCCCGGCTCCCCGCGCGCCGTGCCTTGCCTTGCGGAAGAGGCGCCTGCGACGGCGACAGATGTCCCGCCCGATGCGACATCTGTCTCGCCGCCAGGCGCGACAACTGCCTGTTGCGGGCCCGGCGCCAGGCCGGCCCTCCTCACGCGTATGCGGCCTCCGGCAAGGCCTGGCGGGAAACCCCGGGGCCAGGCGCGGGGCTTCCCGCGCGCGCTGGCACCACTCTTGCAATTCAGGCTGGTCCGGCACCGCAGCCGGCCGCTGAAACGAAAGCAAGAGGAGACCCCGAATGGAACCCACCCCAAGCCATCTTCTGTGGATGTACGAGAAGATGATCGAGATCCGGCAATACGAAGAGACCATGGCCAAGGTCTACCTCGAAGGCAAGCTGCCGCCGAAGATCCAGAAAGGCCTGGCCTTCGACATCGGCGCCGGCCCGGTGCCGGGCGAGATGCATCTCGCGGCCGGGCAGGAGCCGGTGGCAGTGGGCGTATGCGCGCACTTGCGGCCGGAGGATACCGTGGTCGGCGCGCACCGCTCGCACCACTTCGCCATCGCCAAGGGCGTGCCGCTCGATGCCATGACCGCCGAGATGTTCGGCAAGGCCACCGGGCTCGGGCGCGGCAAGGGCGGCCACATGCACCTGTTCCATGCCGAAACCAAGTTCTCCTGCAGCGGCATCGTCGGCGCGAGTTCGCCGCAGGCCTGCGGCGCCGCATTGGCGGCGCGCAAGCTGGGCAAGGACTGGGTGGCCGTGTCCTTCTTCGGCGAAGGCGCAGCCAACCAGGGCTCGTTCCATGAATCGCTCAACCTGGCGGCACTGTGGAAGTTGCCGGTGGTGTTCGTCTGCGAGGACAACAAGTACGGCATCTCGGTGGAGAAGTCCGCCTCCACCTCGGTGCCTTCCAATGACGTGCGCGCCGCCGGCTACGGCATGCCGGGCGTGCTGGTGGATCACAACGACGCTGTCGCGGTGTACCGCGCCGCCGGCGAGGCCGTGGCACGGGCGCGGCGCGGCGAAGGCCCCACGCTGATCGAAGTCAAGACCGACCGCTATCTCGGCCACTTCCAGGGCGACCCGGAAACCTACCGCCCGCGCGACGAAGCCAAGACCCTGCGCAGCGCCGATCCGATCCACGCCCTGGGCGCCACGCTGCGCGCCGGCGGCCTGCTCGACGACGCCGCCGAAGCCGCCTTGCGCCAGACCATCTCGGCCCGCATCGAGGCCGCTTACGAATTTGGCCGCAGCAGCCCCTACCCCGCGCCCGCGGAAGCGCTGCAACACGTCTTCGTCCAGCAAGACCTCGCACCAGCATAAACAGGAGACCAGCATGCAAACCGCACAAGGCGCGCCCCAGGGCGCGCGCACGCTCACCATGGCGCAGGCCATCGCCGAAGCCATCGGCCAGGAAATGGAGCGCGACTCGCGCGTCTTCGTGATGGGCGAGGATATCGGCAAGTACGGCGGCATCTTCAGCGCCACCACCGGCCTGCTGGACCGCTTCGGGCCCGATCGCATCATGGATACGCCGATCTCGGAAACCGCCTTCATGGGCGCGGCCATCGGCGCCGCCGCGCAAGGGCTGCGCCCGATCGCAGAACTGATGTTCGTGGACTTCTTCGGGGTGTGCTTCGACCAGATCTACAACCACCTCGCCAAGAACACCTATATGTCCGGCGGGCGCGTGGGCCTGCCGGCGGTGGTGATGACCGGCATCGGCGGCGGCTACAACGATGCCGCCCAGCATTCGCAATGCCTGTACGCCAGCTTTGCCCACATGCCGGGCATGAAGGTGGTGGTGCCGTCCAACGCCTACGACGCCAAGGGCCTGATGATCCAGGCCATCCGCGACGACAACCCGGTGGTGTTCTGCTACCACAAGGGCATCATGGGCTTGTCGTGGATGTCCTACTTCGAGGGCAGCACCAACGCCGTCCCCGAGGAGGCTTACGCCATTCCCTTCGGCCAGGCGCGGGTGGCGCGCTCCGGCCGCGACGCGACCATCGTCACGCTCTCGCAGATGGTGCAGAAATCGCTGCTGGCGGCCGAGCAGCTGGCGGCCGAAGGCATCGACGTGGAGGTGATCGACCTGCGCACCATCGTCCCGCTCGACCGCGAGACGGTGCTGCGCTCGGTAGCCAAGACCGGCCGCCTGCTGGTGGCGGACGAGGATTACCTGAGCTTCGGCCTGTCTGGCGAGATCGCTGCGATCGTGGCGGAGAACCTCGATAGCGTGGCGCTGCGCGCGCCGGTGCGGCGCCTGGCCGTGCCCGACGTGCCCATCCCCTTCTCGCGCCCGCTCGAGCAATACGTGATTCCGCAGGTCGACACCATTGCCGCGCAGGTGCGCGCCCTGGTGCAGGACCGCCCTCTTTCCTATCAACTGAAGCGAGAAGCAGCATGACCGACGTAACGATGGCCGACACCGTCTGGCAGGACGTGGAAGACGGCACCGAAGCCCTGTTGCAGGAGTGGCTGGTCAAGCCCGGCGACGCGGTCAGCGCGGGCCAGCCGCTGGGCGTGGCCGAGCTGGTCAAGACCACGCATGAGATCGTCGCGCCCGCCGACGGCATCGTCTCCGCGCTGGCAGTGGCGGCGCAGGACACTTTCGGGCGCGGCGCCGTGCTGGCCCGGCTGGAGCCGAGATCATGAGCCACAGCCTTGCTTCCGTCCTGAGCAGCCCGCCGGCTACGGCGGCGGCCGGCGCCGACGCGCGCGTCACCGTGCCGCTGACGGGCATGCGTGGCGCCATCGCGCGCAATATGAGCGCGGGCTGGGCCGTGCCGCGCGTGGCGCACTCGGTCGAGGTGGACGTGACCCTGCTGGAACTGGCGCGCCACACCATGCAGCAGAACCTGGGGCCCGAATGCAAGATCACGCTCACCGCCTTCGTGCTGCGCGCCGTGGCGCTGACCCTGCGCCAGCACCCGCGCCTGAACGCGCGCGTGCTGGAAAAGGAGATCGAGCTGATGCCGAACATCAACCTCGGCCTCGCGGTCAGCCTCGATGAGGGCCTGATGGTGCCGGTGCTGCGCGACGTGGACACCAGGTCGGTGGCGCAGATCGCTACCGAGAGCCGCGCCCTGGCCGCCGGCGCGCGCGCCGGCACGCTGCCGGCCGGCGCCTACCAGCGCGGCACCTTCACCGTGACCAACCTGGGCTCGACCGGCATCGACAGCTTCACGCCCATCCTCAATGTGCCGCAGGCCGCCATCCTCGGCGTGACGCGGGTGGCCAAGCGGGCCGTGGTCAAGGACGACTGGATCGCGGTGGCGCCAATGATGGGCCTGCACCTGGTCTTCGACCACCGCGCGGTGGACGGCTATCCGGCAGCGCGCTTCCTGACCGACCTCAAGACGCGGCTGGAAACCGTGGAAGGCCTGTGATGCTCGCCCCCGCCTTCCTCGCCAGCGGTGCGAGCTGTGCCGAAGAGCAAGCCTGGAACCGGGCCCGCCTGGCGGAGCCGGTGCTGCGCCCGGCCGTGCGCCTGTGGACCTACGCCGCGCCGGGCATCGTGCTCGGCTGCGCGCAGGCATCCCTGCGCGAGCGCCTGGCAGGCTGCACCACCCCGTTTGCGCAGCGGGATTCGGGCGGCGGCGCCGTGCTGACCGGCCCGTGGATGCTGTCGGCCTCGATCGTGCTGCCCGCCGGCCACGCCCTGGTCGGCACCGGTACGGTGTCGAGCTACCGCTGGCTGGGCGTGCTGCACGCCGGGCTGCTGCGGGACCTCGGCATCGCGGCCTATGCGGTGCCGCCGGAGGAAGCGCGGCTGGCCCCGCCGGCGGATGCGCTGAAGTGGGCCTGCTTCGGCGGGCTCTCGCCCTGGGAAGTCGTGGTGGGCCAGCGCAAGATCGTCGGCCTGGCACAGGTGCGCCGGCGTACCGGCGTGCTGCTGACCTCGGGCACGCTGATCGCCCCGCCCGAATGGCCGCTGCTGTGCGGCGCGCTCGGCGGCGATCCCGCCGATGCCGACCGCCTGCGCGCCTGCACCACGTCCTGTGCAGAACAACTGGGTGCGCCGCTGATGGCCACGGTGCTGGCCGAGCGGCTGCACCACATGCTGATCGACGTGCTTGGCGAGCGTGCCGAACCCGGCCAACCCCGCCCCAGGACGCGCCCGGCACCGGCCGGCGGCGCGCTGCGCGCCGTGCCCGGCCCGTGATGAACGGCGCCGCCCCGGCAAGCCGCGCAAAGCGACGAGAGGCGGCGGGAGGCGGCGGCGACCGGCGACAAGCCATGCCATGCACCGAGCCCGGAGGGCGGACAACGCCCGCACCGCGCTCCCACAACAACTGGAGACAAAACCGATGAAATCCCCACAGCCTGCCGGCCCTGGCGCCGGCACCACCATGCGTATCCTGCGCAAGCAGCCCACCGTTTCACGCCGGGGCTTCCTGCGCGGCGGCGGCCTTGCCGCCATCGGCGTGGCGGTGGTACCGGCGGCGCTGGCCCAGCCGCCGCGCGAAGCCATGACGGCATCCATGCGCGCGCTCGGCCCGGCCACCGCGCGCACGCTGGTGGCCATGTCGCGCGATATCTTCCCCCACGACAAGCTGTCCGACCGCTACTACGTCGACGCCATCGTCCCGCTGGAGAAGTCCGCCGCCGGCAACAAGGCCACGCGCACCCTGCTGCAGCAGGGCGCTGCCGCGCTGGATGCCGCGGCGCGCGAACGCTTCGGCCGCCCTTATGGCGAAATCGCCAAGGAGAGCGATCGCGTGGCACTGCTGCAGGACATCGAGGCCACGCCCTTCTTCGAGAAAGTGCGCGGCGAGCTGGTCACTGGCCTCTACAACAACAAGGCGGTCTGGCCCCTTCTGGGCTACGAGGGTTCGTCCTGGGAGAAAGGCGGCTACCTGCACCGCGGCTTCGACGATATCGACTGGCTCTGAGCCGCCGGCACCGGCATTCCCCCGACAAGAGGCCGCCCGGGCTACGGCAATCCCCCCGGAGCGGCGCATGGAGACAAGCATGGCAACGAAGTTCGACCTCAAAGACGACAGCGTGGTCGTCATCATCGGTTCCGGCGCGGGCGGCGGCACGCTCGCCAACGAACTGGCCCAGCGCGGCGTACGCAGCGTGATCCTCGAAGCCGGCAAGCACTTTGCGCAAGCCGATTTCGAGAATGACGAGTGGGAAATGTTCAACAAGATCTCGTGGCTGGACAAGCGCATCTCGGCCGGCGGCTGGCATCACACCAAGACCTACCCCAACCTGCCGGCCTGGATCGTCAAGGGCGTGGGCGGCTCCACGGTGCACTGGTCCGGCGTGGCGCTGCGCTTCATGCCGCACGACTTCCACAACCGCAGCACCTATGGCGCCGTGAAGGACGCCAACCTGATCGACTGGCCCATCACTTACGACGAGCTCGCGCCGTTCTATGACCTCGCCGAAAAGAAGATGGGCGTGACCACCACTGCCGCGTCCGGCCTGCCGGCCCTGCCCGAGAACAACCACTACAAGGTGCTGGCGGCGGGCGCGCGCAAGATCGGCTACAAGGAAATCGTGCGGCCCATGGCGGTCAACTCGCAGCCCTACGACGGGCGCCCGGGCTGCATGCAGATCGGCTTCTGCATGCAGGGGTGCAAGATCGGCGCCAAATGGTCCACGCTCTACACCGAGGTACCGCGCGCCGTGGCCACCGGCAAAGCAGAATTGCGGCCGCAATCCATGGTGCTGCAGATCGAGCACGACGCCGCCGGCAAGGTCACCGGCGTGCTCTACGTGGACGAACGCGGCCGCCGCCAGTTCCAGCGCGCGCGCATCGTCTGCGTGGCCGGCAACTCGATCGAATCGCCGCGCCTGCTGCTGAATTCGGCCAGCAGCAAATTCCCGCAAGGTCTCGCCAATTCCTCCGGCCAGGTTGGCCGCAACTACCTCAACCACACTACCGCCGCGGCCGTGGCAATCCACCGCAAGCCGGTCTATATGTACCGCGGCACCGCGCTGGCGGCGGTGGTCTCCGACGAAGCCCGGCTCAACACCAACCGCGGCTTCTTTGGCGGCTATCACCTGGAAGGGCTGGCGCTTGGCCTGCCCTTCACCGCCGCCTTCATGAAGCCGGGCGGCTGGGGCCGCGACGTCTCCTCGGCGCTGGAAATGTACGACCACATGAGCTGCGTCTGGGTATGCGGCGAAGACCTGGCGCAGGAGCGCAACAGCATTACCCTGCATGCCACGGAGAAGGACCAGTACGGCCTGCCGGTGCCGATCGTGAGCAAGACCGACCACGCCAACGATGCCGCCATCCGCGCCCACGGGCTGGCCCAGTTCCGCAAGATGTCGGAAGCGGTCGGCGCCACGCGCGTGATCGACATGCCGCCCTATCCCGCCAGCCACAACATGGGCACCAACCGAATGAGCGCCAAGGCCAGCGACGGCGTGGTCAACCGCTGGGGCCAGAGCCACGATATCCCCAACCTGTTCGTCTCCGACGGCAGCCAGTTCGCCTCCAGCTCGGCGTCCAACCCCACCCTCACCATCGTGGCGCTGGCGATCCGCCAGGCCGGGTACATTGCCGGCGCGCTGCAACGGCGCGAGCTCTGAACCGGCCGGATGGCCGTCCGCCGCATTGCGGGGGGCGGCCAAATCGATTAGCGTAGAGCCAGCGCCGCGCCGGGCATCCGATCGCCCCGGCCAGCCCACCACATGAACCGGCCAAGGAGACAACCGTGCTGCAACAAGCACACCGGGCACATATCGAGCGCCTGCTCGCCTTCTCGCGGCAGCCCGGCGCGGCCGACGGCACCATCGAGCGCTCCTGGCTGCGCTGCTTCAACGACTATGGCCTCGATCCGAGCCGGCCGGTGCCCGCCTATATCGTGGAAGCGCAGCGCCTGCGCGAACACAAGGACCAGATCGAGGACTTTCTCGGCGTGGCGCGTACCGGCATGGAGCAGCTCTACAAGCGTGTGTCCGCCCTGGACTGCGTGCTGCTGCTCACCGACGCCCATGGCGTGACCGTGGACTTCATCGGCAACGACCACTGGGAGCAGGAGCTCAAGCACGCCGGGCTCTACCTCGGCGCGGACTGGAGCGAGCCGCGCGCCGGCACCTGCGCGGTCGGCACCTGCATCGTCGAGCAGGCGCCGGTGACCTGCCACCAGACCGACCACTTCGACGTGTCCCACATCTCGCTCACGTGCAACAGCGCACCGCTGTTCGATCCCACCGGCGGCTTCCTGGGCGTGCTCGACGTCTCCGCGCTAAGCGCCCCGGCGCCGCGCGAGGGACAGCACCTGGCGCTGCAGATGACCACCATGTACGCGCAGATGATCGAGGATGCCAATTTCCTGCGCTACTTCCGCGACCAATGGATCCTGCGGCTGGGCTCGACGTGGTCGCTGCTGGACGTGGACAGCGAGATCATGGTCGCCTTCGACGCCGACGGCGTCATCCGGGGCATCAACAGCGGCGGCCGGCGCAAGCTGCGGCTGGCCGACGCCGCCGAAGGACAGCGCGGCGGCAAGCCCGAGGATGTGCGCGGCCACCTGCTGACCGAAGTCTTCCGCGAGGACATGAGCGAGCTCTGGCGCATCGCGCGCGCCGGCATGTCGTCCGAGCGCACCGCCGTGCGCACCCATGACCACGGCCTGTACTACGCCACTGCGATCGCCCCGCGCGGCGCACCGGGCCGGCCCTCCTCGCCCGGCGCCCAGCCCGCGCTGCCGAGCGCGCAAGCCAGCGCCGCGCTGGACGCGCTCGGCGCGGACGACCCGCAGATGCAGCGCCTGATCCTGCAGGCCAGGCGCCTTGCCAACAAGCCGCTCAATATCCTGGTGCATGGTGAGACCGGCACCGGCAAGGAAGTACTGGCCAAGGCGCTGCACGCCGCCAGCGAGCGCCGCGGCAAAGCCTTCGTCGCGGTCAACTGCGCGGCCATTCCCGAATCGCTGATCGAGAGCGAACTGTTCGGCTACGCGCCGGGCACCTTCACCGGTGCGCGCAGCAAAGGCATGCGTGGCCTGATCGCGCAGTCGGATGGCGGCACCCTCTTTCTCGACGAGATCGGCGACATGCCGCTGCACCTGCAAAGCCGGCTGCTGCGCGTGCTGTCCGAGCGCGAGGTGATGCCGCTGGGCGCGGAGAAACCCGTCCCGGTGGATCTGCGCGTCATCGCCGCTTCGCACCGCGACCTGCGCCAGTTGATCGCCGAACAGTGCTTCCGCGAAGACCTCTACTACCGGCTGTGTGGGGCCACTTTGCACCTGCCGGCGCTGCGCGAGCGGCGCGACAAGGATTACCTGATCGCGCGCATCGCCGAAGAAGAAGGCCGGCAGCTGGATATGCGAGCCGTGCTGGCGCCCGCCGCGCTGGCCCTGCTGCGGGCCTATTCCTGGCAGGGCAATGTGCGGCAACTGCGCAATGTACTGCGCTTTGCGCTGGCCATGAGCGACAACGGATTGATCGACACTGAGGCGCTGCCGCCGGAGATCCTCGAGAGCACGCAGGAAATCCGGCCGGATGCGCGCCCGGAGGCGGCGCCGCTGCCCGGCAACGAACGCGAGGCCTTGCTGGCTGCCCTGCGGCGTAACAAGTGGCGTATTACGCAGGTTGCCGTTGACCTGGGCATCGCGCGCGCCACGGTCTACCGTCAAATGGAGCGCTACGGCATTGTCGCACCCAACCAGCAATAAGGCTTCGGCCGTGGGAGCGCCGTGAACGCCTGATCCCCGGCACGTACGGCGTGGGTGAGCGGCATCGTTCCTGCTCGCCGGCGAGGCAGCAAGCCAGCAAGGCAGTGGATCGACCATAATGTCGGTCGACCTCCAAACACCCAGCCCTTGCTGCACCACGTGCCAGACGCCGACAGTCCCCTCTCATCCGCCTCATCCGCTTCCCCCGCCAGCGGCAGCGCTTGCGGCGCACCGCCGGCCCTCCCCGCTTCGGACTGGCACCGGCGCGTGCTGGCGCTGGCGTTCCCGATCATCCTGGCCAACCTGACCCAGCCGATCCTGGGTGCGGTCGATACCGCCGTTGCCGGCCACCTGCCGGATCCGGCCTACCTGGGCGGCGTAGCCGCCGGCGGCCTGTTCTTCAGCTTTGTATTCTGGGGCTTCGGGTTCCTGCGCATGGGTACCACCGGCCTCGCCGCGCAAGCCTACGGCGCCCAGGACGGCGCGGCACTGCGCGCCACGCTGGCACGCGCCCTGATGCTGGCCACCGTCATCGGGCTCGGCGTGCTGGCCGTGCAGATGCCCTTGATCAACGGCGCGCTGGGCCTGATCGGCGGCAGCGACACACTCCAGCACCACGCGCGGGTCTACAGCCATGCGCGGATCTGGGCGGCGCCTTTTGCCTTGTGCAACTACGTGGTGCTCGGCTACCTGCTGGGCTGCCAGCACGTGCGGCTCGGCCTGCTCATCCAGCTCTTCATCAACGCGGTGAACATTGCCGCGGTGCTGCTTTATGTTTATGTATTCGACTGGGGCATCGCGGGGATCGGCGCCGCCACAGCCACCGCCGATGCATGCGGCTTCGTGCTGGGCGCTGCCCTGCTCTGGCGGCTGCGCCCGCACGGCTTGCCGCCTCTGCGCTGGGCGGTGGTCGCCGATGCGCACGAACTGAAGCGGCTGGTCGCCCTCAACCGCGACATCTTCATCCGCACGCTGTGCTTGGTGRCCAGCTTCGGCTGGTTCGCCCATGCGGGCGCCCAGCAAGGCGACGTGATCCTGGCGGCCAACGCGCTGCTGCTCAACTTCCAGACCTTCATGGCGTACGCGCTCGATGGCTTCGCGCATGCCGCCGAGGCGCTGGTGGGCGCCGCCATCGGCACCCGGGACCGGCATGCCTTCCGGCGCGCGGTCCGGGTCACGATGATCTGGGGCGTGGTGGGCGCGCTGTGCTTCTCCCTGGTGTATGCCGGCGCCGGAGAATGGATCATCGCCTGCCTGACCGACCAGCGGGCGGTCCACGACGCGGCGGTGCGCTACCTGCCGTGGGCGGTCGCCCTGCCGCTGGTCTCCGTGTGGGGCTTCCTGCTCGATGGCGTGTTTATCGGCGCCACCTGCACGCGCGACCTGATGCACTCGATGGCCTTGTCGTTCGCGGCGTTCATGGTGGCGGCGCTTACGCTGGCCGGCCCATTCGGCAACGACGGCTTATGGGCGGCGCTGCTGCTGTTCATGGCCGCGCGCGGCGTCACGCTGGCACGGGTGTTCCCGCGCATCGAGGCCAGCCGCCTGCCGTGATGTCGAACATCGCTGGACTTCGGTGCCTGGCATCCTGCCTCGGGGTGTCTGCCGGCAGCTTGATCCATTCCGCGTTAGCCGGCCGGGGACCAATCACTTCGATTGACGACGCCGTCCAGCCCGATGGTCTCCATCGAACAGCCGCTCACCGGTGTGAACCGGCCCCTCGCGAAGGCACGGCCAAGGCCAGCTCCTGGCGGGGAAGGACCCGTGGCACACACCTCGCGGTCGCCTCCTCCCGACCCGTTGCTGTCATCCGGGGCGCCGCGCCGGCGCCGGCCGTTCTCTCCCTCAACAGTCACTTTTGGCATCAGATCTAAGGTAAGGTCCCGCGATGCGGACAACTGGATTATCTTGGCGGTGGCGGATGCCGGTGGTCAACTCATCAGGAGATACGAAATGACCAGCAAGAACACGATCTGTTTGTGGTACGAAGGTGGCGCCGTTGACGCCGCAAACTTCTATGCGGAAACGTTCCCCGACAGTTCTGTCGGCGCTGTCTACCGCGCACCGGGCGACTATCCTGGCGGCAAGCAGGGCGATGTGCTAACGGTTGAGTTCGCCGTCGCCGGCATCCCCTGCCTTGGCCTGAACGGCGGCCCGTATTTCAAGCACAACGAGGCATTCTCGTTTCAAATCGCGACGGATGACCAGGCCGAAACCGATCGCTTGTGGAACGCGATCGTCGGCAATGGCGGCCAGGAAAGCGCATGCGGCTGGTGCAAGGACCGGTGGGGCTTGTCATGGCAGATCACCCCGCGCGCCCTCACCGCGGCAATATCCGACCCCGATCGCGCTGCGGCCAGGCGCGCGTTTGACGCGATGATGACCATGAGGAAGATCGACATCGCCGCGATAGAAGCGGCACGGCTGGGCCAAAGCCTATCCGCAAGTTGACGCAGCGAAGCCTGCGAGGCCATCGCATGGTTATGCGGGATTGGAATCGAGGAAGACATAGAGCGCTGCGATTTTTTCATCACGAACGATGATCACGTCCCAGCCCGTATAGTCGGGGGCTTCGCCGCGCGGGCCAGAACCCCAAGCCAGACGACCGGCGTTGTGGAGAGCCTGAGGCTCGCCGTGCGGTGTGTAAGCAAAGTGCGGGTGCGTCGCGCGAAGATCCCCTGCGAATTTGTCGAGAGCGCCGTGCCCGACGAATACGCCCGTAGGCACGTAGAGCACGCAGTCCTCGGTATAGAGCGCCTCGATCGCCGCGCGACGACGCGTTGCGTCGCCTTCGCCGAAGACCTCCTGGAGGTTGCGATAAAGCAGTTCATGGGTACGGTCATTCATAACACACTCCTTAATCGATAACTTTGGACGTTTGCGGTCGCGTGGTGTGGAGATCTCTTGATGTCTATCTCCTGGGTGGTGTGGTGCGACAAGACAAATCTACGACGTCATGCTAATTTTCGAAATAGAAATGAATGAAAGCCATCGTTGCAGGATTGTCGATGTCAAAACTACCGGATTTCGAAGGGCTCGCGATGTTCGCGAAGGTTGCCGAAGAAGGCTCGTTCGCTGCGGCGGCAACAGCCATGGGGGTCTCGGTGGCCACGGTCTCTCGGGCCGTTACCCGTCTTGAAGAGCGGCTGGGAGGTCGACTGTTCAACCGCACCTCCCGACGACTTGCGCTCACGGACTATGGCCACACGCTTGCCGAGCGAGCGGCGAGAATCTACGCGGAGGCGGAGGAAGCGGAGGATTTCGCACGTGAGACGTCAAGCCGACCGCGTGGTCTCGTAAAGCTCGCGGCGCCGCTCTCCTTTGGTGCTCGCTGGGTGGCTCCGTTGCTGCCTGAATTCTTTCGGACCTATCCGGATATTTCCGTCGAACTTCATCTCACGGATGCACAGACTGACCTGATTGGCGATGGCTTTGACGCCGCCCTGCGCATCGCCATCATGGAGGACTCGTCACTCGTCGCACGCCTCATTGCACCCGTGCGTCGATTTGTCGTGGCATCTCCAGCCTATCTGTCTTGCCATGGCCGCCCTCAGCACCCGCATGATCTTGGCGCCCACCAGTGTCTTACCTACACCAACAGGAGCAAGCGCGACGTCTGGCGATTTACCCATGAAAGCGGCGAGGAATGTAGCGTCACACCGACCGGAGCATTGCGAGGAACGAGCGTGGAGGCATTACTGCCCACGGTCCTCGCTGGACTTGCCATCACCGAGTTTCCTGAGTTTGTCGCGACACAGTATTTCCGGGACAAACAGCTCGAGCCGGTTTTGACCGATTGGCGCTTGCCTGAAGGTGGTTTGTATTTCGTCACACCCACTGCCCGCGCACGGCCCGCCAAGGTGAGTGCGTTGGCCGATTTCTTCATCTCCAGACTCACTGCCGCGGCAGTGGAGCGCAGAGACGTCTAAGGAAGGGAAATCGTCCGGCCAGCGCAGAAGGTGATTTCCTCTTTCTTCAATGGCCGATCTCAGTCCGGCGGATGCCAGAGATCGTCCCAGGTTCGCTGCTTGTCTGTCAGCGCACAACCACGGCTCCTCCGAGCCCGAAGTATTTTCTCCTGTGCTATGATTTCCGCACTCATGTGACTGGCGCATATAGATAGAGCACTATCGGGGAGCGTGAGGTTGCTAGCCGCCGCGCGCCTGGGCATTACCTAAAATCCTTGGAGATGGGTTATGCCTGATTTTGCACAGTTGCTCATGTTCGCTCTTGTGGCGTTGGGAATGGTTTTAACGCCAGGGCCGAACATGATTTATCTAATTTCCCGCTCAATTTGCCAAGGTAGACGCGCAGGCCTCATTTCGTTGGGCGGCGTTGCTCTGGGCTTTGTGTTCTACATGCTCTGCGCGGCATTCGGCATTACGGCTTTCGTATTTGCGGTACCTTACGCATACGACACGCTTCGCTTTGGCGGCGCTTTGTACCTTCTCTATCTTGCCTGGCAAGCGGTCAAACCGGGCGGACGGTCCGCGTTTGCAGTGCGCGACCTGCCGGTCGATACCCCAAGAAAGCTCTTTAGCATGGGGTTTATCACCAACCTGGCGAATCCCAAAATCGCCGTCATGTATCTGTCTCTGCTTCCCCAATTCATTACGGAAGGACACGGCAGTGTTCTTACCCAATCGCTGGCGCTCGGCGGCGTTCAGATTTCGATCAGCCTCGCTGTGAATGCACTGATCATCGTGACGGCCGGATCGATGTCTACCTTCCTGTCAGGACGCCCGCAATGGCTATTGGTGCAGCGCTGGCTGATGGGAAGCGTGCTGACAGGCTTGGCGGTGCGCATGGCATACGAATCCAAGAAATAGCGACACCTTGCCCATACGTCGGCGCAACAGCCAGCGGCCAACGTCCGTGGCCCACCCTGAGCAGTCCTTCGGGTGGGCCTGGAGCCGATGGCGGGATTTGGGGTACAACGGCCACGCCTAGGCAAGCTGGACGAGGAGTCGCCGGTCATATCCTCGCATGGCTTTGAAGCTCGTGGACTTTTGTTCAGTACTGGATAAACCCCGACGCCTGAGGCCCCGTCAAAACAACGCCTTCTGCCCCGTCACCAGCGCCTCGAACGCGTCGTCCAGGAACGGCAGGATGGCGTCGGCCACCGGCTGCAGCTGGCGCGTCAGGTAGTGGTCGTAGTCGATGGGCGAGCGCCGGGTTTCCAGCGGCTCCGGGCCGGCCACCGTCATCACATAGCTGATCCAGCCGCCGTTCTGGTATTGCAGCGGACGGCCCTCCTTGCGGTTGAACTCGTCCGCGATGCGTGCCGCGCGCACATGCGGCGGCACGTTGCGCTGATAGTCTTCGAGCGTGCGGCGCAAGCGCTTGCGGTAGACCAGTTGCGCGTCGAACTCGCCGCTCATGGTGCGGCGGACATAGTCCTGCACGTACTCCCGGTACGGCTGCTGCTTGAACACGCGTTGATAAAGCGCTTGCTGGAACTGCTGGGCTAGCGGCGTCCAGTCCGTGCGTACCGTTTCCAGGCCCTTGTAGACCATCTCTTCCCTGCCGTCCGCCTTGACGACCAGCCCCGCGTAGCGCTTCTTGCTGCCTTGCTCGGCGCCGCGCACGGTGGGCATCAGGAAGCGGCGGTAGTGGGTCTCGTACTGCAGCTCCAGCGCGCTCTCCAGTCCGTACTGTTGTTGCAGATGCTGCCGCCACCACTGGTTCACCTGCTGGACGAGGGCGTGGCCGATCCTGTCGGCGTCCGCTTCCGCGTGCGGCTGCTTCAGCCAGACAAAGGTCGAATCGGTATCGCCATAGATCACCTGGTAGCCCTGCGCCTCGATCAGCTCGCGCGTGCGGTGCATGATCTCGTGGCCGCGCATGGTGATCGACGACGCCAGGCGTGGGTCGAAGAAGCGGCAGACGCTGGAGCCTAGCACCCCGTAGAACGCATTCATGATGATCTTCAGGGCCTGCGACAAGGGCTTGTTGCCTTCGCGCTTGGCGGCTTCGCGGCCTTGCCAGATCTGCTGGACGATGGCCGGCAGGCAATGCCGGGTACGCGAGAAGCGCGCGCCGCGAAATCCCGGCACCGAGCTTTTGTCGGACGGATCCTGCAACCCTTCCACCAGCCCGAGCGGATCGATAAGGAAAGTGCGGATGATGGACGGGTACAGGCTCTTGTAGTCCAGCACCAGCACCGAATCGTACAGCCCGGGCTGCGAATCCATGACAAAGCCGCCGGGGCTGGCGCCCTCCGGCACCTCGCCCAGGTTCGGGGCAACATAGCCCTGGCGATGCATCAGCGGCATGTACAGGTGCGTGAAGGCGGCCACGCTGCCACCGCTGCGGTCCGCCGGCAGTCCCGTGACAGCGGCGCGCTCCAGCAGGAAGGTCAGCAACTCGGTCTTGGCAAAGATCCGGGTCACCAGTTCGCAGTCCTTGAGGTTGTAGCGGGCCAGCGCCGGCTTGTCTTCGGCGAAGCGGCGGTCGATCTCCGCCATCCGCTGATACGGGTTGTCGATGGACTTGCCCTCGCCTAGCAGCGTCTGCGCCACGCTCTCCAGGCTGAAGGACGGGAAGTTCCAGGTAGCGGACCGCAGCGCCTCGATGCCATCGATGATCAGGCGGCCAGCGGCGGAGGCAAAGAAATGGTTCTCCTTGAAGCCGTGCTCGCGCCACTCCAGCACATTGCCGCCCCGGCCAAACAGCAGCGGGACCTGATAGCGATCCGCGTGCTTCTGCAGCACGCGCAGGTCGAACTGCACCACGTTCCAGCCGATGATGGCATCGGGATCGTGCCGGGCTAGCCATTGGTTCAGCTTTTGCAGCATCAGCGGGTGGCTGGCGCAATACTCCAGGTCAAAGTCGACCGCGCTGTCGTCGCCGTTGGGTGGGCCGAGCATATACACCTGGCGCTGGCCGCAGCCTTCCAGCGCGATCGAGTACAGGTCGCCGTGGGCGGTGGTCTCGATGTCCAGCGAGACCAGCTTCAGCCGGGGCCGATATGCCGGCCCGGGTTTCATCTGGCTGTTGAGCAGGGGTCCCTTGCCGTTAGCCTCGTTAGCGTCGTTAGCTTCGTTGGCCTCGCCGGCAAACCAGACGGGCGCGGTGATGAAGCGCTCCATCAGGTAGCGCTCCGGGGGGCGGATGTCGGCCTCGTAGACGCTGACGCCGGCTTCCTTCAGCAATTTTTCCAGCTTGGTGAGCTGGCGGTAGTGCTGGCAGTACAGGCCCAGCACCGGGCGGCGATGGAAATCCGCGAGCGGGAGTTCGCGCAACACCACGTTGCGCTCGCCGCGCAAGACCGCCTCGGCGGTCTCGCGCTGCTCGGCCGGGACGAACGCCACCGAGGGCTGATGCGCCAGGCGGATATGCCGAGGGCCACTGTCGGTTGCCAGCCAGAACTCGACTTCCGTCCCGGCGGCCGTATCCCGCCAGTGCCGAGTCAGAAGAAAACCCTGTTGTCGTTGAGCCACCTGCCGCCTTTGAAAACCCACCCTGGCCGGCTATTTTACTGGTCCTTGGCCAGTCAAGCCCCGCTCAAGCCCCGTTCAGGCCCCGGTGAGGCCGGATGGCGCGCCCCGCCCTCCACGTTCCTGATGCAGCTTGAACACGGCCACCGCCTGCACCAGCTGCCGTGCCCGCGCATGCAGGCTTTCCGCCGCTGCCGAGCTTTCCTCCACCAGTGCGGCGTTCTGCTGGGTGGCCTGGTCCATCTGGCTCATGGCGGTTTCGATCTGCGCCACGCCCGCGCTCTGCTCCGTGCTGGCTGCGCTGATCTCGCCCATGATGTCGGTCACGCGCTTGATCGCCGCGACGATCTCCGTCATGGTGGCGCCGGCATGGTCCACCATGGCCGTGCCCTGCTCCACGCGCTCCACGCTGGCGTTGATCAGCGTCTTGATCTCCTTGGCCGCCTCGGCGCTGCGCTGCGCGAGATTGCGCACCTCACCCGCCACCACGGCAAAGCCACGCCCCTGTTCGCCGGCGCGCGCGGCCTCCACGGCGGCGTTCAGCGCCAGGATGTTGGTCTGGAACGCGATGCTGTCGATCACGCCGATGATGTCGGCAATCCTGCGCGAGCTGTCGTTGATGTCCTTCATGGTGCCCACCACCTGCCCGACCACGTCGCCACCCCTGCGCGCCACCGTGGTGGCGCCGATGGCGAACTGATTGGCCTGCAGCGCGTTGTCGGCGTTCTGCCTGACCGTGGAGCTGAGCTCCTCCATCGAGGCCGCGGTCTGCTCGAGCGCACTGGCCTGCTCCTCGGTACGGCCGGACAGGTCGCGGTTGCCATCGGCGATCTGCTGGCTCGCGCTGGCGACGCCCTCGGCGTTCTCGCGCACGTTGGCGATCACGCGCACCAGGCTAGCCTGCATATCCTTGAGCGCGCGCATCAGCTTGGCGGTTTCATTGTTGCCGCTGGCATCGAACTGCAGGCTCAGGTCACCCGCAGCCACGGCAGCCGACACCCGCACCGCCTGATTGATTGGCCGGGTGATGGCGCGGATGATCCATGTGGCCATGCAAACGGCGACCAGCAGCGCGATGGCACCCGAAGCCCAGATCGTGGCCTTCATGCGCTCGACGGCATCGATGGCCTCGCTGGTGGACGCTTCCATCAGCTTGTCCTGATGCTGGATCAGGCCTTCCACCGCGGCGAAGTAGGCCAGCTGGGCCGGGCGCAACTCGCCCAGCAGCATGTTCCTGGCTTCGTCGGCATTGCCTGCCGCCACCAGCCCGGTGAACTTGTCCTGCAGGGCCCCGTACGCGCCGCGCGCCTCTTTCACCTTGGCGAGCTCGGCCTGCCCCTTATCAGAGGTGATCTTGGTCTCCAGCCGGGCCCATTGGGCGGCAATGGTCTTTTGCGTGGCGGCTGTCAGTTCACGTTCCTTCTCGATATCCGTCGCCACCGTCATGATCACCATATTGCGCAGCGATCGCGCGATCTGGTTCAGGTTTCCCTCAATGTCGTTGAGATCCGCTATTTTTCTGTAGTGGTCACTTAATACCGTGTGCAATGCATCTTCCACGGTATGAATCTTGATGATCGATGTGCCGCCCATGAAGGCGATCAACAGAACCAGAATGCCGAATCCGGCAGTTAGGCGGGTCGATATTTTCATGTCACTGAAACGCATGGTTGTCCGTCGTCCTGGAAAAAGAAAGGAGGAATGCAAGAGGTAATCGGCCAGAGCCATCCCGGAAAAACAAGCGAGAGACCGGCAGGCGGCTGCGTGGCAACGCCGCCTGCACGGATGCCTGATCTTCGCTTGTCGTGGCAACCGATCGAGTGTCGGCTTCGGGAGAAAGACATCGGCTCGTACCGGCAAGGAATGCCGGCGTTCTTCATGCCGATGACTACATATCGGCAAGGTTGAGTGGCTCTTTAGTCCCTCGCGCAATGGCGTTGCGCGAATATCCGCGCTGCGGATATGGCTAGCCAGCCATCCTCTCTTTTAAGCAACTACTGGACATGGGGCGACGGATTGCGTGTCACACGAATTTCCCGGTGAGGCCGCCATCCACCACCAGCTCCGTGCCGGTGACATAGGCCGCCGCATCGGAGGCGAGGAAGGCGCAGGCGTGGGCCACGTCCCATGCGCTGCCCATGCGGCCCATCGGCACTTGCGCGGCGCGTGCACGGCGCGCCTCTTCCAGGCTGGTGCCGGAGAACATCTTCGCCACCGTGGTGGCGATGCGCGGCGTGTCGATCAGCCCCGGCACCACGGTGTTGGCGCGCACGCCATGCGGCGCATATTGTTGCGCCAGCATGCGCGTGAACTGCGTCACGGCTGCCTTGGTCACGCTGTAGGCCAGGTGCGGATAGCCCACGTAGCGCATGCCGGCGACCGACGAGATGGCGATGATGGCGCCGCGCCCGCGCGCCACCATGTCGGGCAGCACCTGCTGGCTGGCCAGCAGCAGGCTGCGCACGTTGACGGCGTGGATGCGGTCCAGGTCGTCCGCGGTGGTCTCCATCGGGCCACCGGTCTTGCCAATGCCTACGTTGTGATGCAGCACGTCCACCATGCCGAAGCGCTCGCGCGCCGCGGCGAAGAGCCGCGCCACTTCAGCCTCCACGGACACATCGCCCGTGAAGGTCTCGGCGATGCCGCCCTCGGCCCGGATCAGCGCCGTGGTTTCTTCGGCCGAGGCCGCGTCGCGGTCCACCACGCAGACCTGCGCGCCCAGGCGCGCGTAGGTCACGCTGGCCGCGCGGCCGATGCTCCAGCCCGGCCCCGCGGAGCCCGCGCCGGCGACAAAGACCGTGCGGCCCGTGAGATCGAGCGGCAACGCTGGCGGGCGCGCCGCCGCTGCGCTGTCGCCTGGGTTCGCTAGGTCCGCTAGGTTCGATACGTTCGTCATTTCACGCGCCCTCCCCTGGCCGGTGCCCGCCTTCGCCCACGTAAGGAATCGCGTGCTCGATGGTGTCCCAGATAAAACGGCCCGAGGGGCTTTGCTGCTCCTCCACGATATGCGCCACCAGCCCGGCCGCGCGCGAGATCACGGCAAAGCCGCGCATCACGGCCGTGGGCACGCCCAGCTCACCCAGCAAGGCGGCCACGGCGCCGGTGGCGTTGATGGTGATGGGCCGCCCGGCCACGGCATCCACCGCGCTGGACAGGCGCTCCAGCGCGCGGATCTTGTCGCCGGCCAGGTCGGGCTCGGCGCGGCCCATTTCCAGCAGCTTGTAGGCGCGCGGGTCCACCGGCTTGTGCAGGTGGTGGCCAAAGCCGGGCACATGGCTCTTGATGGACTTGTAGTGGCGCGCGATCTCCATGGCCTCGGCATCGGGATCGGCGGCCGCGCCGATGCGGTCGAGCAGTTGCGCGCAGTTCTCCATGGTGCCCACGAAGGAGCTGCCTACGGCTAGCAGGCCGGCGGATACGGCGCCCTGCAGGTTCTCGGGCGCGCTCATGTAGATCAGCCGCGTGGCGATGGCGCTAGGCGTGAGGCCGTGCTCCATCAGCACGATCAGCACCACGTCGGTGATGCGCAGGTCCACCGGGCGCGGCTCGCGGCCCAGGATCTGCATGAGCATGACCTCGGTAAAGGTCTTCTTGCCCATTAGGTCCTCGACCAGGTCCGCGTCGCGGTAATGCAGGCTGGTGAGGGTGTGGGTGCAAAGGCGGGTGACGGGCTTGGAGGAAGCTGGGGAAGTCATGATGGGTTCTCAGTGGATGCGTTGGCAGGGGTCGGGGCCGATGGGGCTTCGGGGCCGATGGCGCGTTCGCGCACGGCGGTCTTGAGCACCTTGCCCACGGCGGAGCGCGGCAGGCTCGCATGAAAGTGGACGCGCTTGGGCGTTTGCACGGGGCCCAGGCGCTCGCGCACAAAGGCAATCAGTTCGCCTTCGGTGGCATGCTGGCCGGGGCGCAGCTGCACGGCAGCCTGCACCGCTTCGCCCCATTTTTCGTCGGGCACGCCGAACACCGTGCATTCGTGCACCGCCGGGTGCTGGCCCAGCGCGTTCTCCACATCCACCGGATAAACGTTGAAGCCGCCGGTGATGACCATGTCCTTGAGCCGGTCCTTGAGGTACAGGTAGCCGCGTTCGTCGATCAGGCCGCGGTCGCCCGTGTGCAGCCAGCCGTCCACCAGCGTCTCGGCGGATTTCTCCGGCAAGCGCCAGTAGCCGCTCATCACCAGGTCGCCGCGCGCGACCACCTCGCCGACCTCGCCCGGGGGCAGCAGGCGGCCGTCCGGGGCCATGATGGCCACGTCGCTGAACCAGGTGGGCAGGCCTACAGCGGCCCAGTTGCGCTCGTCCTCGAAATCCGCAGGGCGCATCACGGTCAGGCTCTGCGGCGCCTCGGTTTGCCCGTAGGTGGTGCCCAGCACGGGGCCGAAGAACGCGCGCACCTCGCGGATCTTCTCGGGCGGCATCGGCGCGCCGCCGTAGATCAGGCGGCGCAGGCAGGGGAAGTCCGCGCGTGTGGCGCCGGGCAGCGCCATCAGCATGTAGACCAGCGTGGGCGGCATGAAGCACACGGTGCCGCCCCGCTCGCGAAACGCGGTGCGCACCGCCTCCGCACCGGCCTCGGCCAGCACCACGTGGCAGCCGCCCTGCGCCAGGATGGGCAACAGGTAGGTCGACGTGCCATGCGTGATCGGCGCGGCCACGATGTAGCGCTCGTGCTCGTCAAAGCCCCAGGCGTGGATCTGGTTGGAGACGTTGGTCATCCAGGCGCGGTACGGCTGCATCACGCCCTTGGGCGCGCCCGTGGTGCCGCCGGTGAACTTGATCGCCTGCGTGGCCTCCTCCGGCAGCGCAAAGGCCGGGCGCGATGCGCCGGCATGCTGCGCGATCAGCGCGGCCACCGAGCTCTCCCCGGGTGGCGGCGAGCCGCTATAGATGCGCGCGCCGGCCGCGCCCTCCAGCAGTCCGGCGCAGGCCACATCGAGCACCAGGATGGAGGGCTCGGTGGCGTCGATGATGCGGCGTATCTCCGGCCGGGTGCTCTTGGGGTTCAGCGGCACCCAGACCTTGCCGCAGGCCAGCACCGCCAAGAGCGCGACGATGTGCTCGGCGCTGTTCTTCGCGCAAATGCCCACGCGGCTCTGCAGGGTGTTGTCAAGCGCATTGAGCGCCGTGGCCAGCGCGGCCACCTGGGCGGCCAGCGCGTCGTAGCGGATCGCGCCTTCGGGGGCGTCGATGGCAATGTTGCCGGGCCAGCGCGCCGCGGCGCGCCAGAAGAAGTCGATCGGGTACATGTAGGCAACGCTCCTTGCTTGTTATTCGGCCTTGGCGCCGGACTGTTTCACCACGTCATGCCAGCGCTTGGTTTCCGCCGCGATCAGGCGGCGCAATTGCTCAGGCGTGCCAGGCTCGGGGGTGGCCGCCAGATCCTGCAAGCGCTGGCGCACGTCGGGCGCGGCCAGCACCTTGTTGAGGGCCGAGTTCAGGCGCTCGATCACCGGCCGCGGCGTGCCGGCGGGCGCGGCCAGGCTGAACCACGATTGCACGTCAAAGCCGGGAAAGCCCGACTCGGCAACAGTCGGCACCTCGGGCAGCAGCGGCGAGCGCTGGGCGCTGGTGATGGCAATGGCGCGCAACCGCCCCGCCTTCACGTGCGGCAGGGCCGAAGGCGTGTTGTCGAACATCGATTGCACCTGCCCGCCCAGCAGGTCGGTCACCGCCGGCGCGCTGCCCCGATACGGGATGTGCAGCATGTTCAGCCGGGCCTGCATCTTGAACATCTCGCCCGACAGGTGGATGGACGAGCCGCTGCCCGACGACGCAAAGGTGATGCCGTCCTGCGACGCCTTGGCAAAACGGATGTAGTCGGCAAGGGTTTTCACCGGCAGCTTGGGGTTCACCACCAGGATGTTGGGAATCCTGGCGATCAGCCCGATGGGCTCGAAGTCCTTTTGCGGGTCGTAGCCAAGCTTGTCGTACAGCGACGCGTTGATGGTGTTGGCGATGGTGTAGACGTAGAGCGTGTAACCATCGGGCACGGACTTGGCCACCACCTCGGCGCCCACGTTACTATTGGCGCCCGCCCGGTTGTCCACCACCATCGGCTGGCCCAGCTGCTCGCCCAGCTTGAGCGCGATGATGCGCGCGATCACGTCCGTKSCGCCGCCGGCGGCGTAGCCAACCACGAGCTTGATGGGCTTGGTGGGCCAGGCAGCCTGGGCGCTGGGCTGGGCATGAAGCGGCAGCGCCAGGCCGGCGGCCAGGCTGAGGGCCGCCGCGAACGCCAACAGGCGCCGGCGCGGGGCATGATGCAAGGTCATGGTTTGTCTCCTGTTTTGGCAGTGCAATGCCGTAGCTGGCCCCCTTCTGGCCGCGCTGCGGCATACTGCGGGTGGCTTCCATCGACCGAGAAATTCTTCCCCATGCCTGCCCGCTCCGCCAATCAAAACGTCCGCCTGTCGGACGTTTCTGCCAAAGGCAAGGCAGCCCTCGGCCCCCTTCCCGACGCCGCCGATGCTGCCCAGCCCGCCGAAGACAGCGGCAGCCGCACGCTGCGGCGCGGCCTGCAATTGCTGGATGCGGTGCTGGCCAGCGGCCGCGAAGGCCTGCGCGTAGTCGACCTGTGCCGCATCGCGGCGCTGGAGCGCGCCACGGTCTACCGCCTGCTGGCCACCTTGATGGAAAGCGGCTATGTGGCGCAGCGCGGGCGCTTTCGCTACGTGGCGGGGCCGCGCCTGTCGGCGCTTGCGCAGCCGCATGCCACCGATGGCCTGGCGGCACGGCTACAGCCAGTGCTGGCACGCGTGAGTGCCGCCTGTGGGGATGCCGCCTTCGCCATCGTGCGCGAAGGCGCGATCTCGCACTGCATCGCGCGCCATGTCGGGACGCACCCGGTGCAGATCCTCGTGATCCAGGTCGGCACGCGCCAGCCGCTGGGCGTCGGCGCCGCCGGGCTGGCCCTGCTGGCGGCGCTGCCGCAAGACGACGTGGCGCAATGCATCGCCGCCAATGCCGCGGCGCTAGGCCACTATGGCGGCATGACGCCCGAGCGCATGAATATCCTGGTGCGCGCCACGCGCGAGCGCGGCTGGTCCGTGATCGGCAATCACGCCACCCGCGGCGTGCTGGCCGTGGGCATGGCGGTGCACAACACGGACGGCGAGCCGGTGGCGGGCATCAGCGTGGCCTCCACGCTGGCCCGCATGCCGCGCGAGCGCCAGCAACTGATTGCGCGGGCCATGCGTGAATCGCGGGCGGCGTTGTTGCCTAAGGGACTGTGAAAGCGATAAGTGGCAGCCCCCTACCCCCAAGACACATCCCGAAACGCCTCCACCAGAAAGTCCACCAGCCGGCGCACCTTGAGCGGCAACTGCTTGCGCGTCGGATACACGGCGTACACGCCGATCTCGATCGCGCGGAACTCGGGCATCAGTTCAACCAGGTCCCCGCGCCGCAAGTCGTCCTGGAGCATGAAGCTCGGCTGCAGCATGATGCCGCCATGCGCCAGCGCAATGGCGCGGCACGTGTCGCCATTGTTGGAATACACCCGGGCGCGGGTGCTCACGCTGACCTTGCCGTGCGGGCCATCGAACTGCCATTCGTCGCGCCCGGACCAGTTGGTATAGGCCAGCACGCGGTGCCCGGCCAGTTCATGCGGATGGGTTGGCGCGCCGTGCTGCGCCAGGTAGGCGGGCGACGCGCATAGCACCATGCGGGTTGCGACCAGTTTGCGGCTGATCAGCGCGGAGCTTGGCATGTCGCCGATGCGCACGGCAAGGTCGTAACCTTCGTCGACCAGGTCCACCACACGGTCATTGAGGGTGATATCGAGATCAACCTGCGGATACGCCGCCATGAAGGCGCTCCAGAGCGGCGCGAGGTGCAGGATGCCAAATGTGAGCGGCACGTTGATACGGATCAGCCCGCTGGGTTCCTGCTTGCGGGACGTGATCTCGGATTCGGCATCATCCAGCGCCGCCAGCACTTCGCGCGCGCGCTGGTAGAAAATGCGCCCTTCCTCGGTCATCGACAGCCGGCGTGTGGTGCGCTGCAGCAGGCGCACGCCCAGGCGCTGTTCCAGCGCATCCACATGGCGCGAGACCGCGGCCTTGGACATGCGCAGGCCCTCGACCGCACCGACAAAGCTGCCGGCGTCGACCACGGCGGTGAATACGGTCATTTCCAGGGCGCGGTCCATGGGGTAGCCTCGGCATTGGCTCATTGTCTCGATAATCGGGACTATATATCACACGAACGGCGGTTTATGACTGCCGGATGAATCAATAGACTAGCGAGATTCCCTATGTCGTTGCACGCCGCGGGTTTTGCCGTGGCCACCGGAGAATCCGAGATGTCTACCGCACTTCCCGTCCTGTTTGTCTCCCATGGCGCGCCCACCTTCGCCATCGAGCCGGGCCTGGCCGGCCCGCAACTCGCCGCGCTAGGCCGTGTGCTGCCGGCGCCCAAGGCGGTGCTGGTGGTCTCGCCCCACTGGGAAACGCGAGGCGGCGTGCGCGTGACGGCAAGTGCACAGCCCGAGACCATCCACGATTTCGGCGGCTTCCCGCGTGCCCTGTACGAGATCCGCTACCCGGCGGCCGGGCATCCGGCATTGGCCGAGCGCACGGTGGCGCTGCTGGCGCAGGCCGGGTTCAACGCCGGGCTGGATCCGCAGCGCGGCCTGGATCACGGCGCCTGGGTGCCGATCCGCCACCTGTATCCCGATGCGCAGGTGCCGGTGTTCCAGGTGTCGCTGCCGCAGCCGCTGGACCCGGCCGGCGCGCTGGCGCTGGGCCGTGCGCTGGCGCCGCTGCGCGAGCAGGGCGTGCTGATCGTCGCCTCCGGCAGCATGACGCACAACCTCCATGAATTCCGCGGCCATGGCGGCGGCGATGCCCCGTACGTGGCAGCATTCACGCAGTGGGTACGCGAGGCGGTGCGCAGCGCCATGCGCACCGCAGACTTGCAGCCGCTGATCGATTACCGGCGCCAGGCCCCGCACGCGGAGCGCGCGCACCCGACCGACGAGCACTTCCTGCCGCTGCTGGTGGCCATCGGCGCAGCCGAAGCAGGCGAGCCGCTGGCGGTGATAGACGGCGGCATCACCTACGGGATCTTGTCGATGGAATCGTATGTACTCGGCCAAGTCCGGCCGCTAGCCGCGCAGCCCGTTGCGGCCTGATTCCCTGCCTGAACCCTTGCCTGATCCCCTTGCCCGATTCCTTGTTCACAGCCACGCGAGACGATATGAACACCACCCGCAATGAAATCGGCCCGCTGGCCGAAGACCCCGCGACCGGCCTGCGTTATCGCTTGCGAAAGGCGCAAGCGGATGCGGCCGCAGCGCCTGCCGCGCGGCTCCTGCTGCTGCACGGCGTAGGCAGCAACGAGACCAGCCTCGCGCCGGTGGCCACCCGTATCGACCCGCGCGTGGACGTGGTGCTGGTGCAAGGCCCGCTCACCTTCGGGCCCGGCCAGCATGGCTTTTTCGAGGTCAGCTTCGCCGGTGGCGCGCCCGCCATCAACGCAGTCCAGGCGGAGCGCAGCCGCCAGCAGTTGATTGCCTTCGTCCGTGCCCTCCATGCGCAGGATGGCGCCCTGCCCGCGCGCACGGTGATCGCCGGCTTCAGCCAGGGCGGCATCCTCAGCGCCAGCGTTGGCCTGAGCGCGCCAGCCGACGTGGCGGGCTTTGCCGTGCTGAGCGGGCGCATCCTGCCGGAGATCGAGCCGCACCTCGCCCCGCCTGAGACGCTTGCCGGGTTATCGGCCTTTATCGCGCACGGGGAGTTCGACAACAAGCTGCCCGTCGCGTGGGCCGAGCGCGCGGACCAGTGGCTGGACGCGCTGGGTGTGCCGCATCAGTCGCGGCGCTACCCCATTGGCCATGACCTGACCGCCGACGTGGTAGCCGATTTCCAGCAATGGCTTGCCGGCGTGCTTTTTCCTGTCTAATCCTTACCCTGCACAAAACCCAAAAACCAAGAAACCCGATACCCGCCCCCCTGATCGCATGTACACGAAAGGCACCGCAGTAGAGATCCAGTTTTCCCCGAAGCGCCTGAACGACGGCGCGGGCGATCCATACTGGATCGACCTGACCACGGAAGAGGCACAGGCGCTGCTTGCACTGTTGCAGGCGCGCCTGGCGCCCGGCGGCGAAGCCACGGCGGCGCCGCTTGTCTTCAGCCTGGACGAGCCGGAACAAGAGAAGGCCGCCGCGCAGCCGGAAGCCCCCATCGCGGCAAAGGCCGCATCCGCCGCCACCGGCGCGTTCAAGCAATGGGTGTGCATCATCTGCGGCTGGGTCTATGACGAGGCCGCAGGCCTTCCGGAGGACGGCATCGCACCCGGTACCCGCTGGGAAGACATTCCCGACGACTGGCGCTGCCCGCTGTGCGACGTGGGCAAGGAAGACTTTGCGATGGTGGCATTCTGATCGGGACCAGGCAATCTGGTTGCGCACGCAACTAGATTGGATTATCTTGAACTGGTTGCGCACACAACCAGGAGACAAGACATGTACCAGCGCGAAGTCCACGCCGCATCCCTGCCGGTGCTGCACCCCGGCGGCATGGATGCCCCGCGCCAGGTCGTCATCGCCGGCGGCGGGCCCGTCGGGCTGGCCGCCGCGCTAGCCCTGGCCCGCCACGGCATCCCCAGCGTGGTGCTGGAGGCGGACGACGGCACCTGTGAAGGCAGCCGGGCCATCTGCATCTCCCGGCGCTCGCTGGAAATCCTCGACGCGCTCGGGGTCGCCGCCCCGGTCTTGGACAAAGGCCTCGCCTGGGCGGGCGGCCGCAGCTACTACCGCAACGAGGAGGTGCTGCACTTCACCATGGCGCACGAACCCGGGCAGGTCTTTCCGCCCATGGTCAACATCCAGCAGTACTACATCGAGCAATACCTGCTCGACGCCATCGCGCGCTACCCGGACCTGATCGAAATCCGCTGGCAGAACCGCGTTACCGCCGTCACGCAAGACAGCAACGGCGTGACGCTGGCGGTAGCCGCGGGCGACCATGCCTACACGGTGCGTGCGGACTGGCTGGTGGCAGCCGACGGCGGCCGCAGCGCCGTGCGCGATGCGCTAGGCTTGTCATTGCGCGGCATGCAGTACGAGGGCCGCTACGTCATCGTGGATATCGCTATCGACGCCCCGCGCGAGGTCGAGCGGCTGGCGTGGTTCGATCCGCCGTCCAACCCCGGCTCCACCATCTTGCTGCACCAGCAGCCGGACCAGGTGTGGCGCATCGACTACCAGGTCGGCGAGCACGAGGATGCGGAGCAGGCCGTCAAGCCGGAAAACGTGCTGCCGCGCGTGGCGAGCCACCTCAAGATGATGGGCGTGACCGCGCCGTGGGAGCCGCTGTGGATCTCGATCTACAACGCGAAGTGCCTCACGCTGGATAGCTACGTGCACGGCCGCACGCTCTTTGCCGGCGACGCCGCGCACCTGGTGCCCATCTTTGGCGTGCGCGGCCTGAACAGCGGCTTCGACGATGCCTTCAACCTCGCCTGGAAGCTCGCCCTTGCCGTGCGCGGCAAGGCTTCCCCCGGCTTGCTGCCCTCCTACTCCACGGAGCGCGTGGCGGCGGCGCGCGAGAACATGCGCTTCGGCGCGAAGAGCACGGAGTTCATGGCCCCGCCCTCGCCTGCCTTTGCCTTGATGCGTGAAGCCGTGCTGGGGCTATCGGCGGCGCACGCGGAACTGCGTTCGCTGATCAACCCGCGCCAGACCAGTCCGGCGGTCTTTGCCGACTCGCCCATTGCCGCGACGGACGACCCTGCCTTCAAGGCCGGTCCGGCGCCGGGCGCCGCGCTGACTGACATGCCGCTGGTCGGCCCGCACGGCGCACCGACTTCGCTGGTCCGCTGCATCGGCAAAGGCTTCACCGCGTTTTGCTTTGCCGGCGCCGGCCAGGACCTGGACGACGCCGTGCCCGGGCTGCGCCAGCTATGCGACAGCGGCCTGGAACTGGATTGCCACCTGATTGCGGGCACGGCGCCCGCGGCGGGACGGCTGACCGATCCGCAGGATGCCGTGCGGCGCGCACTGGACGCCGTCGACGGTACGCTCTACCTGGTCCGCCCGGATGGCTACGTCAGCGGCCGCTGGCGACAAGCCCGCGCCGGCGATGTGCGCAACGCCATCGCCCTTGCCATGCAGATCGCCTAAGAGGCTGTTTCAAAATGAAGCGAAGCGGTTCTGGCTAGGCGCGCGGCCGCAGACAGTACAAGTGGTACGGCCAAGGCCGCGCAACGACGCCAGCATCTTTTGGAAATGGCCTCTAGGCCGGAGAACCCTATGCAAACGACCATGAGCCCGACCGAGCTCGATGAAATCTACACGGCGATGTGCTACCGCATGACCGCGCTCGGCGAGCACGACACTCCGCTCTACCTGGCCCGCGTAGCGCTGCTGGCGCTCAGCCGCCATGCCGGCTTTGCCGATGCGACGCGATTGCTCGATGAGGTCTCGCGCAGCTTCGAAGCAACGGACGCGGACAACACGCCTGGCCGCGCATCATGACGAGCCCCAAGCTCTCCCTCTCCGGCTTCGCCACGTACCGCCTGCACCGCATCGTCAAGCAGTTCGACCGCGGCATCGCGCAGGCCTATTCGGAAGCGCTAGGCCTGTCGCTCAGCGAAGCCAGGACGCTCGCCGCCATCGGCGAGTTCGGCCCCTTCCTGGTCATCGACCTTGCGCGCTTCGCCAACCTGGACAAAAGCCAGGCCAGCCGCGCGGCCGATCACCTCATCAAGCAAGGCCTGGTCAGGCGCGAGCCATCCCCCACCGACGGCCGCGCGGTGCTGATCTCGCTGTCAGCCGAAGGCAAGCCGCTGTTTGAGAAGATCATGCGGATCGCCTCCAGCCGGCACGAGACGCTGATGTCCGCGCTTTCCCCCCAGGAGCGCGCGGTGATGGAGCTCGCGCTGGGCAAGCTGCTGGCGCAGGTGGAGTCGATGCTGTAGGGATGCCTGCGTTGCTCGGCGGGGGCCTGTGCAAGCGGAGAGGGAAATCAGCGGACGCGGCGAGGCGCAATGCGCTCTCGCCGTCATCGAGCCCGAAGGCGTGGAAAAGTCAGGCTTTCTTGACGCGGGGCTTGCGCGGCGTGGCGGCACCGCTGGCCACTGGGATGGCGGCAAGGCCTGCACCCCGTTTCCATCCCTCGATGCCGTCCAAGGTAATGCGCAGCCCTTCCTCGAACGCCATGTCCGAGCTCAACCGCGAGAACGACTTGCTGACAAAGCGGGCGCCGGGATATTGCAGCGGCGACACGGACTCCAGCTTGTTCTCGATGAAGGCCTGGTGGTAGGCCGGCAACTGGCGGGAAGCCTCCGCCATGCTGGCGGAAACAAGGTATTGCGCCAGCAGGTGATAGCCAAGCGCGACTTGGTCCGCATTGAACCCGCCTTGCATCATGGCCGACGTCATGCGGTTGAAAAACTCCATCCCGTAGTCGGTCTCCCCCGGCTGCACATCCTGGAACAGCCGGAACCGGTTGTGCGAGGCCACATAGATGCTCACGCCGGGGTTTTCGATCGCCACCTGGAAACTCAGCCGCGAGAAAGACTCCACGTCGCGGCGCCAGTCCCCGGTGAGCGACGAGAGCCGGCCCAGCCGCTGCCGGTAGTAGTCATTCAGCACGCCGGAAACCAGTTGATCCCGCCCGCCCAGGTAATAGTGGATGAGCCCGGGTGCCACGCCGAAATCCTTGGCCAGCTGGACCATGGAGATCTGGTCCAGCGGCATGGTCTTCGTTAGTTCAATGGCGCGCTGCAGGATGGCGACCCGGCTCAGCGTCGCCTCCGCGCCGATCGGCGAGTCCGTCTTGGGCGGACGGCCCCGGCGGCGCGGCATGGCGGGAGGGGGTTCGGCTACGGTGGCGGTTTTCTTGGCGGCTGGCATAGGTCAGTGGCGGATCGGCACAGGTGGCGCGGCTTGATAATTGCGCCCGTGCTAATTCTACCTGTCAACGGGCCAGGTCCGGTCCTGACCCGTGCTCAGGCGCCGGCGGCCGCCGGCGTCACGGCCGGCAGCTCGCCCGCCCGCCGGTAGCGGCCAAGGGAAAGCGTCAGCGCGGCGGCCAGCAACAGCATGCAGGACAGTGCCAGCAGCGGCGCATCGTAGCTGCCATGGCGGTCGAACCAGGCGCCGAGCCCGATCGGGCCGAGCACCGCGCCAAAGCCATAGCCGGAAAACGCGATGCCGAACAAGGCACCAAAGGAGCGCAAGCCGAAGTACGAACGCACCAGGTACGAGATCAGGTCGCCTTCCGCACCGATGGTGAGGCCAATCAGCGAGGTGGCGAGCAGCAACGCCTGGTAGTCATGCGCCGAGCGCAGCAGGAAGATGCCCAGCGCGCCACCGCCGAAGAACACGCAGGCGACGAATGGTGCGTGGATCCGGTCGATCAGCACGCCGGTCAGGATGCGGCCGATCAGCAGGCCGATGCCAACCATCGAGGCGCTGCGCGCTGCGTCCGCCGGGCTGAAGCCCCGATCGGCAAACATTGCCGGCAGATGCGGCCCAAGCGACAGCGTAGCGGAGGACCCCAGCACGAACACCGCCCAGATGGCCCACAGGCGATAGCTGCGCAGCGCCTCGGCAAACGGCACGCCGTCAACCACCTGGCCGCGCGCGGCACCCTGCGGCCTTCCCGCCGTCTTGCGTTCCCGCAACAGCGAGCACGCCAGCAAGGACAAGACGATCGACCCGGCGCCCAGCGCCACATAGGCAGTGCGCCAGCCATATCCGGTCACCAGATACTGCGCGGCGGCTGGCATCAATATGGTGCCGGCCCCCAGGCCGCACATGGCAACGCCAAGCGCCAGGCCAAGACGGCGGTCGAACCACTGCGGCAGCACGGCGAGATAGCCGAGCACCGACGTGGCCGCGCCGAACACGCCTACCACCACGGACAGGCTGATCCACATGGCCTTGCTGCCGTCCTGCAGTGCCATGCACGCCGTGGCGATGCCGAAGACCACCGCGGACACGGCGATCACGCGCCGGATGCCGTAGCGGTCCATCATGGTCCCGACCAGCGGGCTCACCACCGCCAGCCCGAACATCGAGGCCGCGTAGGAAAGCGACGCCTCCGAGCGGCCCCAGCCGAACTCAGCGGCCAGCGGGCGCACGAACACGCCAGCGGTGGCATTGAACAGCGGCGCATAGCCGGCCAGCATGCCCAGCGCCGCGCCCAGCACTACCGCGATATAAGGCCAACGTCCAGTCCGGGACGCCGTTCCATCGGTTTCTTGCATCATGTCGTCTCCTCGGGCACTTACGGCCCTTACACCAGCCCGGTCTTGCTGCCGAGATACGCGCCGGCATCCGGCGCCACCGCTTCGAGGCCCAGGCGCCGCATCATCTGCCGCGCCGTGCAGACAGCCGTGGAGGTGACGGGCACGCCCAGCGCCAGCTGCGCGCGCTCAATCGCCGCGAACGACGGCATCTGCACGCAGGCGGACAGCACCACCGTGTCCACGCCGGCGGTGTCCAGGCGCTTCACGTCCTCCAGCAATTGCAGCGGATCGCGCTCGCCGACCTCCAGGTTATCGAGGATCGAAAAGTTGATCGCGTCCTTGACCTCGATGCCTTCGCTTTCGATGTACTCGACCACGGTGCGCGTCAGCGCATCGCTGTAGGGCGCCATCAGCGCAATGCGCCTGGCGCCAAAGTCCTTCAGCTCTTCGACCAGCGCGCCGGCCGAGGTCATGATCGCGGGCCGGTAAGGTGCATCGGCGATAGCCGCGTTGAGGTCTTCAATCACTTGCCGGTGGTAGCCCTTGCCCATGCACATCGTGGCCACCAGGCAGGCCGTGCTCATCACATCCACGCGCGCATCGGCAAGCTCCAGCGCGCAGCGGCCCATGTCGCGGTTCATGCGCTCCAGCTCTTGCGCCACCACGCGGTGCATGCGCACGCGGCTGGAATGAAAGGAGAAACGCTGTGGCAGTTGCTGCATGCGCCCGGCGAAGATGGCGGGCACTTCGCGCTCCATCGTGATGTTGGAGCTGGGGACGATCTGGCCAATTCGGTAATTCATCTTGGGTTCGCTTGTTCGCTTGTTCTCGTTAAGTCCGGGGCTCTGCGGCCGGCTTGCGCAGGAACGCGCCTAGCGCGGCGCGCAGGGAATCCGGGATCGGCGTGCCCACGCGCTCGTCCAGCCGCACGCAGACCGGGGAAAACACGGCATCGAACACCGGCGCCCCGCCGGGACGCCTGGCGATGCAGCGGATGTCATAGGAGCGCGTACGGATGGCTTCGACGAAGCACTCGATGTCGATCACGTCGTCCGGCCACAACGTGCCGATGAACTCGAAGCGCATCGCCTTGCACGGCGTGCCCACGCCGTGCGCCTCGCCCAGCCGCCCCGCGCCGCCGGCCATGTGGTCGGCAAACAGCCCGACCGCGCCCAGCAGGTAGTCGGTGAAGCGGCCCGTGTACACCACGCCAGCGGGATCGCAATCGCCCCAGCGCACGGTGCGGCGCACCACGAACGGCTGCTCGCTCAGCACGTATTCGGTGGCGCGCATCATGGCTGCGGCGCGGTGAGATCGGTGACGCCCGCGGCCGCCAGCTCGGCGATCAGGGTGGGATACTGTTCGCGCAGCCGGCTCACATCCACGCGGCCGGTGCGGGTCATGAAGCGGTAGACGAACTCATGCGGCGTCGCCAGGTTCATCCATTCGCGGATACGCTCGTACCAGTTGTACGAAGCCTCCGAGGCGCGGATGAGCTTGGCCTTTTGCGGGCGGCGCACCTCGTCGTAGCGCTGCAGCGCCGCCGGCACATCGCCGGGGAAGGCGACGATGGCCTCGGCCAGCGCGATCGCGTCTTCCATGGCGATCCGGGTACCCGAGCCGATCGAGAAGTGGGCGCTGGTCAGCGCGTCCCCGATCAGCACCTGGTTGCCGACGTGCCAGGTCTGGTTGATCACGACCGGGAACTGGCGCCAGTTCGAGTTGTTGCAGACCAGCTTGTAGCCACCCAGCTCCGCGCCGAACACCGTCTCGAACAAGGCCTGGCGCGCCGCGTTGGACATTGCGTCCATATCGAAATCCTGCCAGGTCCGGTGGTCGCACTCAGCCACGAACGTGCTCATGGCGTCCGAATACGGGTAGTAATGCGCGACAAAATAGCCGCCCTCGTACTGCCGGAACACCAGGGCCGGATTCGGGAACGCCTTCGCCACGCCGTACCAGGCAAAGTGGTTGGTCAGGTTGTGGCGCGTGGTGCCGAAGCCCCCCTCGTTAGACGCCCGCAGCAGCGAGTTGACGCCATCGGCACCCACGATCAGGTCGGCTTCGATGGCCGCAAAGTCGCTGATGCGCTTGTTGTAAGTCACGCGCACCCCGAGCTCGCGGGCACGCGCCTGCAACACCGACAGCAGCTGGATGCGAGGAATCGCGCCGCCGCCCGCGCCGGGGCGCTTCATGGTGATCGGCGCCTCGTGGCTCACGATGGTGTGCCGGTCGCTGAAGCGCATCGCCTTGGCGAGCTCGTCGACCACCGCCGGGGATGCGGCGCGCAGGTTGGACAGGCCGGTGTCGGCGAGCACCACGCCGAAGCCGAAGGTGGCGTCCTCCGGGTTCTGCTCGTAGATGTCGATCTCCACCGGTGCCAGCCGCTCCTTGAGCAGGATGGAGAGGAAGAGCCCGGAAGGGCCGCCCCCGATGATGGCCACTTTCATCGCGGCTTTCATTGCGGCTTTCATTGCGCCTCCTCCGGGGAAATCACCAGCGCGTCCATATCGAACTGGACGATGCGCCCGACCAGGCCGCCGGTCAGCGCGCCATACCAGACTGCCGGCTTGAAGCCTAGCGCCTTGCGCCGGAAGCAGATCTGCGGATTGCCGTCGATGCGCACATAGCCGTTTTTCAGCGAGGTGGTGGCATAGCCGTCGGTAGTACGCGCCACGCTAATCAGCGCGGCAAACTCCGGCACGTCCAGCACATAGACCGATGCCTTGCCAGCCTGCTCCGGTGCCGTGCCGATCTGCACGGCCTTGCGTTGCCAGACCGGCTCGATGGACGTGAAAGCCGTGGCGGCGTCCGCCGCCTTCTCCAGCTGCATGGCTGCCTCGATGGTCAGCGCCGCGTCAAGCGCATCGGCCTCGCTGAACGGGCGCAGTTGCCAGGTGATCTCGATCGGATAGCCGTTGGGATCGTTGAAGTAGATCGACTCGATGACCTCGTGGCGGATCTGGTAGCGCACCGGAATGCCGACCGCTTCCACGCGCTGGCGCCATTCCAGCAGCTCCGCTTCGTCGCGCACGCGCCAGGCGGTGTGCGTGGCGCGATCCTGGTAGTGCTCGCGCACCGCCAGCCAGTCCGGCCGCTCGGTGCCGATGTAGTAGAAGAAGGCAATGGTGCTGCTGTTGCCGCTATCGAAGAAGAAGTGCAGGAAGTCCGCATGATTGTCCGGGCCCCAGCCCTTGGCCGAGATGGCGTGGACCAGCGGCAGGCCAAGCAGGTCTCGGTAGAAATGTACGGTCTGGGCCAGCTTCCAGGTGGGACGCGCGGTGTGATGCACGCCATGCAACTGCACGGACGGCACGCCGACAAGGTGTTTCGCTTCGGTCATTTCACTTCCCTTCGGTTACGGTGTTGCCAGCCGTCTCGGCCTCGAGCAACTGGATGATCTGCTGGCGCAACAGCACCTTGCTGAGCTTGCCGGATGCGGTCAGCGGGAACTCTTGGACGACTTCGAGCCGCTCTGGCCACTTGAACTTGGCCAGGCCGGCTTCCTGCAGGTATTGGGTCAGTTGCGCCAGCGTAAGGTCGCTTGCGGGCGGCTTGGGTATGACGAAGGCGCACACGCGCTCGCCATAGACGCGGTCGGGCATGCCCACTACAGCGCAGGCCAACACGCCCGGGTGCAGGTTGACGACGTTCTCCAGCTCCTCGGCATTGATCTTCTCGCCGCCGCGATCCACCACATCCTTGATGCGCCCGAAGAAGAAGTAGTAACGTTTGCCGTCCACCACGCGCGACGTCATCAGGTCACCGGAGCGGTAGAAGCCGTCCGCGGTGAAGCGCGTCACGTCCTCCTTCTCGGATTTGTAGTAGCCGCGGATGGTGTAAGGCCCGCGGAACAGGGCCTCGCCGGGTTCGCCGTCGGCCACGGGATCCTCTGTGCCCGGTGACACGAGCTTGACCTCGTCATGCGTGGACACCGGGCTGCCGACGGAGGTGTCGCGGATCTCTTGCGGGTCATCCTTGCGGGTGAACATGATCACGCCCTCGGTCATGCCGAAGATATGGTGCGTGGGCGAGCCCGTCAGGCGGGTCAGGCCCGCGGCGTTCTTGGGGGCGACGAAATTCCTGCGCGCCCGCGCGCTGGCATCCGACTGCTCCAGTTCCGGCGCAATGCGCGTGAGGATCGGCCCGGCCACGCCGAACCAGGTAGGCTGGTAGTCGCGCACCAGGCCGCGCAGGCTTTCCTCGCCAAGATCCGGCGTGACCGTCAATGTGGCGCCAGTCAGCAGGAACGGGCCGAAGAAGCAGCCCATGTTGAGGTTGTGCATGTACGGCGTGGGGAAGAACAGCACGTCGTCCTTCGTGTAGCCATTGCACGCCGCCACTGCGCGCATGTTGTAGAGGTACTCGCTCTGGAAGCGCGGGATGATCTTCGGCACGCCCGTGGTGCCGCCCGAGAGCTGGAACACGGCGGCCTGGAAGGGATCGAGCGTCACGCCCGCCAGGATCGCGCGCGCGTGGGCCAGCGGCATCTCTTCAATCAGGTCGGCTAGCAGCAGCGCGCTGCCACGACGCTCGCCACGTGTTTGCAGGATGATGGATAAGCTCGGCACTTCGGCCTGTATTTCCTGCGCGAAGGCCACGTCGTCGAACTTGGTGTCGTCGCCCTGCACGACATGCAGACGGGCTTCGCAGAGCTTGCCGAGGTAGCCGAGTTCCAGCTTGCGGAACGCCTGGAGCGAGCAAAGCGGAATGATGCCCGCTTTCAGGCAGCCCAGGAACGCCAGGAGCAGCTCATTGCTGTTGCCGCACTGGAACACCGCGCGATCCAGGGGCCGCAGGCCCAGCGCCAGCAGCGCGGCGCCAAGGCGTTCGGTCTTCTCGTCCAGGTCGCGGTAGGTCAGCCGGCCTTCCGGGCCCACCAGCGCGAGCCGGTCCGCATGGGTCGCAAACGATGCGCGGAAGGCCCCTGTCAGCGTTTCTTGCGTCAGCACGCCGTCGGCAACATAGCGCCGCAGCCGGTCTTCGTCGGGGTACCTGACCCCCGCCAGCAATTCCTGGGGCCGTACCGATTGGGATTGCATCATGTCTCTCTACCCTTGCTTGTCAGATTTCTGTTTTCTGTTTTCTGTTGTTGTCTGTCAGCGCGCCACATTGGCCTGCGGCGCGCGGGATGACTCTCCTTACACCATCAGTTCGCGCAGCCACTCGACGATGTGCGCACCGGCGATACGCTGGCCCGGCTCCTCGTCGCGGCTCAGTGCCATGCCATGGTGATTGCCGCGCACGCGGATGTGGCGCTTCTCCGTGCTGCCGATCTGCGCGTAGATGGACTCGATATCGGCGGGGAACGTGCACTGGTCGCCGGTGTATTCCAGCAGCAGCGTGGGCTGGTGCACCGCGCCGATGGTCTTGTACAGCGATGCGTTGGAAGTCAGGCCCGACCAGGTCGACAGCCAGGACTCCGGCGTCACCACGCGTGCGAAGCCAACGCTGCCCCAGTTGGAAACAAAGGGGTCCTTGCCCCACAGCGTGCCCGTTTGGCGGTCCGACGGGTCCAGGGTAATGTCCCAGGACCGCAGGTCAGCGTCCGTGCGCCAGACGTGGAAGATGGGCGCATGCGCGGCCACACGCCGGTCCAGCTCGCTGCCGGCGCCTGCCTTGATGCGCTGGCGGGCGGCCTGCTTGCGGCGCAGCAGTTGCCTGGCGTGCTCGTCGATCCGCTTCACCCGCTCTTCCTGCGCGGCGCTGTAGCGCGCGACAAAGTCCGGCGCATAGCTGCCGCGTCCACTGGCGGCGTCGAAGCCGTTCGCCGCGGAGAACGGATCGAGCGACGCATCGGTTTGCATCGGGTCGTTCTCGTCGACAACGGAGGGATCGAGCCCGGTCATCAATAGCTTGCCCTGCCCGGGATGGGGAGAGACCAGGATCATGCCGTCAACCGTGGGCATCTGCAGCTCAGCCAGGTTGGTCGGACGGCCGCCCGGGGTCCGCGCGATGCGCTGCGCAGCCGGCGTGAGCGCCTGCTGGTTGTAGAAGGTGTACAGCGAAGCGCCGCCGGAATTGCCCAGCAGCACGATGCGCGCGAAACCCAGATCGCGCAGGTGCGTCATGCCTGCCGCCACGTCGAACAACGCGATCTCATGCTCCAGCCGCAGGTCGTTGCCGATGGAGCGGGGGCCCTGCACCCAGCAGGCGCAGCCGGCGTCGAGAATGAACGGCACGAGATAGTGCGTGATCGCCATCTCGCGGGGATGCATGATGGAAACGACCGTCTTTTCCTTGCCGGTCGCCGTGAAGAGAAAGCCGAGCGTGCGCTGGCCGTCCGCGGTACCCAGCGCATAGGGGACCATCTGGTAAGGGCGCGTCATCAGTTGTGCATCCCACGACGCGCCACGCATGCCCGCTGTTACCTGTGCCTTGTTCTGCTCCGCCACGACGTCTCCTTTGATTAAATGCTACCGTCTCAATAATTTAGTCATTATTTGAGTGCATGTCAAATAATGGTAAACCTTGCCCCACCACAGGCGCCGCCGCTCAAAAGCTGTGCCGCAGGCCCACCACCGCGCCAAGCGGATTGGCGCCAGGGACAATCGAGCCGTCATAGCCGTTGGCGCTGAGTGCGGAGCCGCCGTTGTTCTTCGTGTAGGAAGCCGTCAGGTAGGCATCGGTACGCTTGGAGAACCGGTAGTCGGCCGACAGCACAAAGGAGATCGGGTCCTTCCCCGAGGTGCGGTCATTGGTCTTGTACACGGCGCCGGTCAGCGCAACGGCCGGCGCCAGGTTCCAGTTCACGCCGGTCCACATCAGGTCCGTGCGCGACATCGACGCCAGCAACTGGCTCGCCAGCCTGCGGTAGCCCACATAGATGCTGACCGCCTCCAGATCCACCGCGGCCGTGCCGACATAGCGCCGCTCGGTCTTGCCGGCTGTCGCCGCGCTGTTGCCGTTGAGCTGGTCATACACGCCGCCCACGCGAAAACGGCCGGCCTGGTAGGTAAATCCGGCGCTCATGTCGCGCCCCACGCGGCTGTTGCCCGGCACTTCCGAGCCGTTGGCCACCGTGGAATCCACCCCGAAGCTATACAGCGCCGCTACGGTCAGCCCGCCAAACTTGCCGGTGTATTTGGCCGCGTTGTCCACGCGCCCCGCCAGCCAGCTGTCGTGGCTGAACGACGAGTACTTCGGCGCGAAGAACATGGGGTCGAACGAGATGATCAGGTCGAACATCAGGTTGTGATGCCGGCCCAGCGTGAACTGGCCATAGGTGCTGCTGTCCAGGCCGACATAGGCCTTGCGTCCAAAGATCCGGCCGCCCTGCGAGGACGCTCCGGTATCGAGCACCATGCCGCCTTCCAGTACAAAGACACCCTTCAGGCCGCCACCGAGATCCTCCACGCCACGCATGCCCCAGCGGCTGCCGGCGATGTTGCCGGAAGTCATGCGGAACAGGCTGTCCCCCTGCTTTGCCGTGTTCGGCACGCGGTTCAGGTATTCGACGCCCGCGTCCACCACGCCATACATCGTGACGGACGATTGGGCCTGCGCCTGCCCTTGGGTCAGTGCCGCGAGCGTGGCCGCGGCCATGGCCAGTGCTTTCTTCATTGTTCCTCCTTGATCGGGTCTGGTCCGCGAGCTGCGATCGGCCCGCGGGCTATCGTGCCGTCGCCTGACAGGCAGCCTCGACAACGGATGTCCGCCCAATCAATTGATATACACTCAATAAATGTTATTGTTTTTTGATATGGTGTTAAATAATGGTTTTCCCGGTGCCGCGGCACCGCAGCCTGATGCGCCACAAGCCCCGGGCGGGGTCGCGTCTTMTTGCTCAAACGCTTGCTTCGACAAGCGCCGCTGGCATACTCGCCAAGCGGGTTGGCGCACGTACCCGCGCACGGCACCGGCTTAGGCGCACTGCGTCAGCCGTGCCACCTTTGCCAGCCTTGATTGAGGACAGCCGCCATGACCCTGTACTTGCTCTCGCTTTTTATCGGCATCGTGGCTGGCCTGCGCGCCATGACGGCACCCGCCGCTGTCAGTTGGGCGGTCCACGCGGGCTTGCTGGATCTGTCGGGCAGCTGGCTTGCCTTCATGGGCTACCGGTTCACGCCATGGATCTTCAGCGTGCTGGCCGCGGTGGAGCTCATCACCGACAAGCTGCCCGGCACGCCGAGCCGCAAGGTGCCGTCGCAGTTCGGCGCGCGCATTCTCTCGGGAGCGCTGTGCGGGGCCACGATCGGCGCGGGTGGCGGCATGCTGGTGGGCGGGGGCATTCTTGGCGCCGTGGGCGCGGTGATCGGCACGCTCGGCGGCGCGGCTGCGCGCGCGCGCCTTGCGGCGGTATTCGGCAGGGACTTGCCGGCGGCGGTCATCGAGGACCTGGTTGCCGTCGTTGGCGCAGCGGTCCTCGTCCTGTCGCTGGCTTAGGCACCGCCGCCAGCTGGCCCTACAACGGATCGACCAGGCTGCGCACGACCTCCGCCAGGCGGGCCGCGCGTGCGCGCCCCTTCGCGTCCAGGCCAAGCGCGCCGCCCGCGGCCAGCGCCTGCAGGCCGAACGCAGCGTCGGTCATGTCGCGCCACGAGGGGTGGTCGGCGTGCATGGCCTCCAGCGCCTGCGCGCCAGCCGCCAGGCGCGCCGGGTCCGGCTGCAGGCCGGACGCCAGGTCTTCCAGTACTGCCGCTGCGTCGAGCAAACCCTTGCGGTCCATATCGGCATCTCCCTCTCGAACTTAATGGCAAATGAGCGGTCCCGCGGTGCATTTTTTTGCAGGCCCGGCGATGGGTTTCGCTGTGGTTGGCGACACGCCGTGCGCGGCGCCAACCCAAACGATATGCGCGGACTTTCCCCCCCTATTCTCTCAATTGGCCCCAGGTCCACGCCACTACGATCTTGAGCGTGAAGAGTGAAGCACACGATCGGGGTTACCCCCTGTTTTCGGTCGATGCGCACATCTTCAGCGCGAGACGAGGACAAGATCGGCGCACACAGCCGACAGATCAGCGAGCCGGGGTGAAGTCAGCAACATCTCAATGGCCAGTGGCGTCCCACGGCTGTCCCGGCGCACCCGTATCTAACCTCGTGTCGACAGCATCAAGGGCGACGCGACAGCCAGGCCACGGGCACCGGATTTCCTGCCACGAACCAGCGGCTTGTCGCAATACAGCGCACGCCTATGGCGACGCCATCGATCAGTACCTCGCCCGAGGAAGCCCTGCGTGCCGGCCGTATCATCCGCGCGCAACTGGCTCTCCTGACTAGCCGGGCCGCTTCGGCGGGCCGACCTCCTCCAACACGCAACTAAGGGATTGCAACCATGGCTATTTCCTCGATAGGAGTCGGGTCCCAGCTGGACCTGAGCACCTTGCTGGACAATCTGCAAAAGGCGGAAGAGACCAAGCTCACTGCCCTGACCAAGAAGGCCACCGTCCACACCACCAAGCTCTCCGCTTATGGTCTGCTGCAAGGGGCGCTGGCTTCGTTCCAGAATGCCGCCAGCGCGCTTGGCACGGCGAGCCTGTACAACAGCACCACTACCACCTCCAGTAGCACCAACGTGCTGGGCGTCGTGGCCGACAAGTCCGCGATGGCGGGCAGCTATGCGGTCAAGGTGTCGCAGCTGGCGCAGTCGCAAACGCTCGTGTCCAACGGCATCGCCGACAGCACGGGCATGTTGCTGGGCAGCGCCAAGATCACGATCGAGTTCGGCACTACCGAGGGCGCCGTCTTCACGCCCGGCACCGGCAAGCCCGCCTCGATCAACATCAACGGCACCAACAACACGCTGACCGGCATCCGCGATGCGATCAACGCATCCAATTCCGGCGTGACCGCCAGCATCGTCAACGATGGCGGCAGCACGCCGTACCGCATGGTGCTGACGTCCAACGCCACGGGCGCCAAATCCAGCATGCGCGTCTCCGTGGACAGCAACGGCGCCGGCGACCCCAGCACCATTGCCGGCTTGCTGGCGTATGACCCGGCCGGCACCAAGGCCATGAAGCAGAACATCGAGGCCCTCGATGCCAAGCTGAACATCAACGGCATCGACGTGAGCAGCCCGACCAACTCGGTCCAAGGCGCCGCGCCGGGCCTGACGCTGAACCTGCTGAGCAAGGGCGACAGCACGGTGACCGCCGTCACCGACACCGGAGCGATGTCTAGCGCCGTGCAGAGCTTTGTCACCGCTTACAACACGCTGCAAAGCACCGCCGCCAAGCTGTCCGCCTTCGACAAGAACAACAAGGGCACGCAGTCGCCGCTGCTGGGCGACGCGACGCTGCGCACGATCCAGAACCAGTTGCGTTCCGTGTTCAACACGCCGCAGACCGGCACCGGCGACGCCAGCCTGGTCAACCTGACCCAGATCGGGATCTCGTTCAAGGCCGATGGCTCCATGGGGCTCGACACCGCCAAGCTGAACAAGGCACTCGGCTCCAACCGGACCGGCGTGGCGCAGCTGTTCAGCGGTGCCGACGGCAAGTCCGGCTATGGCAATCAGCTGGCGGAAATGGTGAAATCGTTCAGCGCGACAAAGGGCGCGCTGACGACGGCCACCGAAGGCATCAACACCGACCTGAAGAACCTCGACAGCGCCTACACCCGCACCTCCGCGGGGATCGACGCCACGATGTCGCGCTATCGCGCGCAGTTCCAGCAGCTTGACCTGATGATGAGCCGGATGAACTCCACCAAAACCTACCTCACGCAGCAATTCGCGGCGATGAACAAGACGTCCAACCAGTAATCACCACCGCAGCCGTCCTGCCCGCAAGTGCGGGACGGCCCCGCCCACGGCTTACCGTCTCGCTTTCCCTTGGTGGCATAACCGTGCGATGCCGCTACACTGTCGCCTGATACTAGCCAGTCAATCAGGAACCGCCCCACATGCGCGAACAAGAACAGAGCGGAAGCCCTCCTCCCTCACGCCCCCCCTCGCTGCGTCAAGCCGCAAGCATCCTGGTAGTGCGCGATGGCGCGGCCGGCATGGAAGTGCTGCTGGTGCGCCGCCCCGAGCGCAACGACGACCGCAGCAGCGGCGCCTTCGTCTTTCCCGGCGGCACGCTCGACCCCCAGGACAGAACCCTGCACGATGTCTGCGCCGGCCTGGACGATGCCGCGGCCAGCGCCCGTCTCAAGCTGCCTGACGGCGGCCTGGATTTCTACCTGGCAGCCGTGCGCGAGTGTTTCGAGGAAGCCGGCCTGCTGTTCGCGAGCGATGCCGGCGGCAAGCTGATCGCGCTGGACACGCTGGATGCCGCGCAGCAGGCATGGCTGCGGCAGTCCGCGCGCAGCGGCGGCCCGGGCATGGCGCAGCTCTGCGAGCGGCTTGGCGTGCGCCTGGCGGTGGACCGCCTGGCGTATCACAGCCACTGGCTGACGCCACCCGGTTTGCCCAAGCGCTTCGACACACGCTTTTTCGTGGCCGTGGCGCCCGCCGGCCAGTCCGCCACGCACGATGGCGACGAGGCCGTGGAGCATCTCTGGATACGCCCGAGCGATGCCCGGCCCGATCCGCTGGATCCTGGCCACCCACACCCACATCGACCACTCGCCGGCGACATCCAGGCTCAAGGCCGCCACCGGCGCGCCGGTGCTGGGCCGCCCCGCGCCGCAGACGCCACGCCAGGACCAGACCTTCCAGCCCGAGCGCATCCTGGCGCACGGCGAACGCCTGGCGCTGGGCGAAGGCTGCACGCTGCGCGTCGTCCACACGCCGGGACATGCATCCAATCATCTTTGCTTCCTGCTCGAGGAAGAAAAGACCTTGTTCACCGGCGACCACGTGATGCAGGGCTCCACCGTCGTCATCAACCCGCCCGACGGTGACATGCGCGCGTACCTGGGCTCGCTCGCCGCGTTGCAGGACGAGGACCTGGAATGGCTTGCGCCCGGCCACGGCTTCCTGATGCCCCGGCCCGCGGATGCCATCCGCACTTTGATCCGCCATCGCATGCAGCGCGAGGCAAAGGTGCTCAACGCGTTGCGAGAGCTTGGCGAAACCGGCATCGATATCCTGCTCCTGCGGGTCTATGACGACGTGCCGGAGCGCATGCTCCCGGTGGCAAAGCGCTCGCTGCTGGCGCACCTGCTCAAGCTGGTGCAGGACGGCCGCGTGCAGGAGTCCGGCGAGAAGTGGCAGGTGCTGAAGCACGCAGCAAGCTGAAACGCGCGGGCAATGCAAACAAAAAGCCGACCTCGATGGGTCGGCTTTTTCATGTGCCAGCAGCGGGCTGCTATGTCGTCTGATACTTCCCGGATGTCTTATACGTATTACTCGGATACCGAAGCCATCAGCAGGTCGGCGGCGGACTCCAGCCGCTCGGGCGCCCCAAACAGCCGCGCAACGATCAGGCCGTTCTGCAGCGCGCCGTAGATCACTTGCGCCAGCGCGCGAGCCGTCACCGGGTAGACCTTGCCGTATTCCTTCTGCGCGCGCTCGATCAGCCCCATCAGCCAGTTCTCGTTCATGCGGTAGAACGCCTTGAGCTCGGCGTGGACCGACTCCGGCAGGCACAGCGTCTCGGTGGACAGCATGCCCGCGAGGCAGATCTGGTCGCCGCAGGCCGCGGTACGCAGGAAGTTGAGGTAGCCCTCGGCTTGCACGGCAGGGGGAAGCGAGGCATCCACGCTACGCAGCCGCTCGGCGATGCGGGCGCTGTATTCTTTCACCGCCTCCAGCACCAGGTCGTCCTTGGCGGGGAAGTAATAGTGGATGCTTGACGTCTTCACGCCAACCAGTTCGGCCAGGTCGCGGTAGCTGAAACCATTGAAACCGCGCCGGCGAATAAGCACCAGCGTGTGTTCGAGCAGTTGTTCGCGTACGGATTGCGTTTTCATAGCGTGATCTTATCTATCTATCGATAGATCCTCAAGCCAATTTCGTGTGCAGTCGCAACAAGGCGGCTTAGTTGGCCCCAAGTTACGCCTTCATTGCGCTTATTACCGCCCTGTGCCGGCTCACGCCGGGAGCACTTGCGCCACCACGGTGATGGCAGAGCCACTGGCGACACAGAGAACCACCCAGCCGGCCAGGATCAGGAAGCTGTCCCGTAAATTCATGATGCACCCCTACTCTATTTCACGCTCACTCTGTTTCCCGACTGCTATCGGGTATCGGGCATCCAGGCGGCGATCGCCGGGATACCCTTGCCGCGCTCAGGCATTGGCGCCTTCGCTGAACACGTCGAACTTGCCGCCACGCGCGCCATCGGTGTAGGCGTCAACGCTGCGGGCCGGGCTGGCGGACACGCCGCTACGATCCAGGCCGGCCACGATGCGCGCACCGTCCGTGTACGGGTCAGCCTTGCCAACGCGTGCGCCTTCGGTGAACGGGTCGAACTTGCCGCTGCGGGCGCCATCGGTGAAGGCGTCGGGCGTGGTGGTGCGGAACACGTAGCCGTACTTGTCACCGGCGAAGGTGCTGTCCTTCGGGCCCGAAGCCTGAGCGGTGCCGGCAACGAAAGCGGCAGCAAGGGCGGCGGCGGTGATCAGGGTCTTGGCGAAGAG